>JACMQD010000072.1 GCA_014377155.1 Herminiimonas sp. | reverse complement strand
CACGCGATGGCGTTTGCGCCACCACGACGCGATTTGATCACCGCGGGCGATCCAGAGTCGATCCTTGTAGGTTGCGACTTTTTCGACGTACTTGCCCATCGAGTCCTTCATCAAGCCGCCGTCGACATAATTTTGCGTGTGCACTGACAGCAGACCGAAGGCGCCACCCTTGACCACCAGATCGAGGTCGTAATCGAGCGTCTCCTGCACCTGCGCGACACCATAGCCGAACCGCTTGAAGTTGACATCGTCGAACTGCGTGCGCGGCAAGACGACCAGCGCTTCCTCGGGCCCCAATCCCGGTTCGGCACTGGAAAAGAACGGCAACCGGTCCTCATGCGAACTCGGGTCGGCAGCGTGATGCAGGATGCCATGCTTACGCAGCAGGCCTTCGGTAATCGCATCGTAGGCTTCGGTCGGCGCCCGGAACCCGGTTGCCAGGTTCAATGAATTCCCCAGGATGGTCTGCATCTGCTTTTTCATGTTGCGCATGCGTTTGTCCTGAATCGCCGGATCTTCGCCCTTGAAGCCGAAGTGAATATCGGCGTGGTAAGCGATCTCGTGACCGCGCGCCAGCAGATCCTTGACGATGGCCGGATATTTAATGGCCTCGGAAGTGAGGCAGTAAAAAGTGCCTTTGACGCCGATTTTTTCAAGATGGTCAGCAAAATTCGGTGCCGAAAAAAACTTGTCCTCGGTATCCATTTCCATCAGATGCGCGGCGACGAAACCCTCTGGCCACGCAGCTTTGAACAGCTTGGGTTCCCGTCGCAGCCAGGCCATGACGCTGTCAAGCAACTGCGAGACCTCTGCCGGCGCGTGGTAACCCAGGGCGGCTTCCGGGAAAGCAAAAAAGACGCTTCGATTGGTGGCTGATTCATGCAAGGCGATGGCGCCGTTCGGTCCGGCGTCGTCCTTGGCACGCATCCAGTTCATCAGTACGGCAGCCAGGTTGTCCGACTCGATTCGCAGTATGCCGCGGAGATCGTCGCCGACATAAATGCGGCGTCCGGCCGGTAAGGACCAAGTCAGGGGACCATCTCCAAAAGGCATCATGAACCATTCGCTACCCGCCTTATAGTCGCCCCGCACCCGCACCTTGAAGTAGGTATCGAGGAAATCGTAGCCGATGAACTTGCCCGTCGCGTCAAGCGAGCCGGTCGCGCCGGTCGCCAGCAAACTGCCACCTGCAGCGGCGAAGTCCCTGATGGCGGCGCGCTCAGCGTCGTCTAGTGCATGGGTAGAAGGCAGCACCAGCACCCCGGGCGTGAGCCTGGCGAGCAGTTGGGCCCGATCGACAATGTGAAAATCCTTCCGGAATTTGCGTAGATAATTTCGCCAGACCGCAAGGGTGTCTTCCTGGGTGACATCGCCGGGTTTGATAAACTGCGACGTCAGTGTGCTGCGATAGAGGTAGACGGGTTTTTCGCTGCTGGCGGCGACTGCAAAAAGTGGCGAAACACACAGCACCAGCCAAAATACGATACGGCGAATAACCACGGGCATTTCCTTCATAAGTCTCGACTTGCCAGATGGTTCAGAAGCAGTTTAGCGACTGACCTATCGTTTTCCGTTTTTAGCCGATTTTCGGTGCGCATTTGACGGGCCCATCTACGGTCAACGTTAGTCGAAATACAGGTTCCAGCGATATTCTCCGGGCGCCAGACCATCAAGGACAACCGCTGCGCGCCATGCATCGATCCGGCCGATTTTCGGCAGTTGTCCGTAGCCTTCGCGCGCGGTCACGCTTAGTTTGGCGTTGGTCACCGGCAGATTGATCCAGATGGCTACCGCTTGCGCGAGCCTCTTCTCTCCGGTGATCGTCACTCGCAGCAACGGTGTCTTACCTGGTTCCAGGCGGACATTGACGCGGGCACGCTCGCGCCACGACTGGGCCACTTGTCCGGCTGTGGCCAGCCATACCCGTGCACCCGGGCTTTTAAGATAGCCGAAAAGACGCGTCCATTCCTCCGCCGTGACAAACGTATTGGTCGGCACGGTGACGATCGACAGGCTCCCCATTTTTTCGGAAAGTGCCAGTTCATCCATGAAAATTCCCAGGCCCTGTTCGGCATAATTTTCCGACAGGACCGGTTCGATCCCGCGATGAGTGCGCGGCAAGACCACCAGCGGGTTCAGCATCTTCGTGTCACCTGCTTCGATAAAAGGCAGCCGTGCCTCGGATGCATCCATCGGCGCCATGAAGTGGCCGAAGCGGCGCTCTCGCAGAAGTTTCGTGGTCGTCGCGTCGAACGATTCCATCGGCGGGCTGAAGCCTGCATCATCGGCCAGACTTATCCCGGCGTCTTTGGTTTCCTTGCGCATGGCATCGAACCGCCGTACTTGCACCCCACGCGACTGGTTCTTGAAGTCGTCATAATTGTCACCGAGAAAGCCAACTTCATGTCCCATCGACTGCAACTGTTGCAACGACTTCGCTGATTTAACGGAATTGGTACTCAATACGTAATAGGTTGCCAGTGCGCCCGCCTCTTTGAACAATTTCGCCAGACTCAAATCCGTATCCGACAAGCCGCCCGGCGCGTCGATCGACAGCACCACGGCAGTGGCATGCGGGTAGGGCCAGGCCGCGGTGTAGGCCGCTGGCTGGCGCAGTAGCCATGTCAGCGCGTTATGGGCGATCGCTTCGAGTAGCTTGGCGTCGGCCGAAACCCAGAGGCGCTCTGGATAACCCAGCACAACCGCGCGTGACATCCGTCCAGAAGGCTGGCGGCGTTCATCGAAAACGATCGCGGCACCAGGCGTGTCGGGCGAAAACGTACGCGACCAGTCCATGACATGTGCGGCCGAATGCGCGCCGGTCATGCGCAGGGGTTGCCACGGGCTGAGGCGTTCCAGCCAGATGCGAAATCCGGCCGGCAAATGGTGGGTTACCGGGTTGTCCCCGTGTGGAATCAGGTAGTTGTCCTTCTTGCCGGGCTCATTGGTGCCGACCACCTTGACGTCCAACGCGCTTTCCATGAAGCCAAAGCCACGCCACTCGCCGTTTTCATTGCGCACGCCGGCAAGCCAGGATGCCAGCACGCCGCCGCCTCGCGCGCGAAAATCCATGATGGCGCGGCGTTCCCGCTCCGATAGCGCCACCGACGATGGCATCAACAACACGCCAGGTGCGACTTTGTCCAGTTGATCTGCCGTGGACACAAGTTGATAGGGTATCTCGTACTTGCGAAGGAAATTTTCCCAAAGCTGGATCCGGGCCTTGGCGTCGAGGTTGCCTTTGGCGAAATAGGCTCGCGTCGTCGGCGAGTCATACAACGCAACGGATACGGCATAAGCGGTGAGTGGCGCCATTGCGGCATGCTGGATTTGCTGCGCCATGTCGTCGGCGGCAATCGCGACAGAGAGTTTGGCATCAGTTACTGGCTTTGGAAAAATTCCGGCCGGTATAAAAAAATCGCTGGCGATACTGGCGATACTGGCGACGACAGCAGGCTTCGCCTCGATGGACGTTAGAGGAAGTGCCAGTGCGCACCCCTGAATCAACGAAAGTCCAACGACTATCCACAAAATAGTGGCAGCGCGGCACTGCGTCGATAATCCAGATCTGTAAATTGCGGCCATCGTCAGGATGCTTGCGGATGCGGTGTACGCGCTCGCGAATTGCATAATAGAAATATAGGAGCCGATGATAAACACCAAGCCTTTGTCCGTCTACTTAAATCCGGACGTTATTTCAGCTTGAAGAATGAAGCTGATGAAAAAGGGGGGGGGGGCTGCTACGGCGTGGCCGTACGGTCGGTACGACCGCAGGTCGAAAAAAAAGCCCGTCGATGCGCGGGCTTTGGTTGAGTTGCAGGGCTCAGAGTGGGCCCTGCCTAGCAAGAAAATTCAGTGCGCAGCGCCGTCGGCGATCACTTCTTGCATATCGTCCCGGCCACATAACGCCAACACAATGCGATCGTCAATGCTTTCCAGCAGGTCAGCCAACTGGCGGTAACGGCCCTTGGCATTGGCCAATCCGGAATGAATGCTGGCAGCAGCCACGGCGAAATCCTTGCTTTCCTGAATGTTCCTGCACAGATCGCTACCCGAGGCGGTCGCTAGTAACAGTGCTGCGCGGCGCAGTGCGTCGGTATCGATCCTGTTTTCTATCACGGCCAGTTCTTCATTGGTGATAAATGCAGGTGCAGCTTCGAGTTGCTCGAAAAGCCGCATTGCATAGGTGCCGGCATCCATTTTGCTGGCATCGAGGCCATGCCGCTCATCTATTGTCCCGACGGGATTCGGCTGCAGTTTGGTGCTGCTCTGATCTCGTTCAGCCATTTTTCTCTCCTGATATTCGACTCGACGATCCAGTGTAAGGTAAGGTTGCTGGAAGGGAATCTATACAGAAGTATGTGGCATCCGGGACACGGCCATTGTGTCTAGATAAGCCAGTCTCTCAGAAAGTCGCCTGGTAAGAATAATTGCCCGGTTTTAAGGAGGAGAACACCACCGCCGCACGATAGTCGTCGAGCGCCGTGACAGTAGGCTTGGGCAAACCGATCTTCATCGACTGGATGCTCGGCAGGACACCTTTTTGCGGCAGCATGATGATCAGCGTGGCACCGTTGAGCGGTTTGCTGCCCTCGACGGTGATATCGAATTCCAGGCGCTTGCCGGTATTGACCGACGACAGCTTGAAATGCCCACGCTCGCGCCACCAATCGGCGACCTGGGTTGCCGACGCGAGCCACACCTGGTTGCGGCGTTGCTTGATGCGGTCGATCAAACCGGGCATGGCCTTGATGAGCACGCTCTCGGGCTGAAAATTTTGGCTATGGACGCTCAACAGGCCAAGCGCGCCGGAGTCGACTGCCAGATCGAAATCGTCGATCAGATTGCGGGTAGTCTGCTCGACGCTCAGATTTTGGCGCGACAGGTTGATATCGTCTCGCTGTGTGCGCGGCAAAATGATCAGCGCATCATCCGGCGCCACGCCGACCAGTTTGGCAACCACCGGAAGTCGCGCATCGCTGCGGCCGGGATCGACGGTGTGATGGCGGATGCCGACGCGGTGCAGTAACTGTTCGGTAGTGGCATCGTAACTTTCAAGCGGCGCCCGAAAACCGGTCACAGCCTTGGTATCGGTCATCACCAGAGCCAGTTCGGATCGCATGATCTGCATGCGCTGTTCCTGCAGCTTGGCAGACTGGCCCTTGAAGCCATCGTGGACATCGGCATGGTAGCCGATTTCAAAATCGCGTTCCAGGCGTTGCATCACATCCGGAAAGCGCCGGCCGACCGAAGTAAGGACATAAAAAGTTGCCCGGTATTCGATGGCCTGCATCATCGCCGCGAACGCAAGGGCATTGGCAAAGCCTTCCTCGGTATCCATTTCAATCACCTGCGCCGCGACTTTGCCGTTCGGCCAAGCTGCGCGCACGATCGTCGGCTCGCGCTGAAGCCAGCGCAGCGAATCGTCGATCAGGTCATAGACCAGCAGTGGATGGGATTCCCACGTCGATTCCGCAAAGGCGAACAGGACCGCCCTGCTGGCGCCGGGGATGGCCGCGGTAAAGATCACCGCGCCTTCGTCGCGCCGCTCGTCCTGCGTGAT
>JACMQD010000454.1 GCA_014377155.1 Herminiimonas sp. | reverse complement strand
GTGCATGACGAATTTTTCTGGCTGGGCCAGATGAACAAGGCCACGGCCGTCATCAACACCGACGAAGGCTTGCTGGAAAAATCGATGGCGCCCCGCATCGCCGCCGGGATTGAAAAAGTCATCGAAAATGGCAACAAGCCAGGTGCCAAGCGTCCGTCCAGTGTGATCACGTTCGAGCCGCTATTGATCGAGGCGGCCGGTTCGGAAGTGACGCTGCTGCATGCCGGTCGTTCGAGCCAGGACATGCACGCCACCTACCGCGCCGCTATCTTGCGCGATGAGTTGCTGAACCTGGCCAGCCAGCTCAACAAGACGGCGGGTTCTCTGGTCCGCCTGGCCGGCAAGCATGCCACGACTATCGTTCCGAACTACACCAACGGCGTCGCCGCCCAGCCCAACAGTTTTGGCCACGCGCTGCTCGGACACGCAGCCGGCCTCGAGCGCGATGCCCAGCGGATTCGGGAAGCCTATGTGCGCATCGACCGCTCGGCTATGGGCACCACAGTCCTCAACGGCACCAGTTGGCCGCTCAACCGCACGCGCATGGCCAACTACCTCGGCTTTGCGGCGATCGTCGACAATGCCTATGACGCCGCGCAAATTTCGTCGTCCGAACATCCGGTGGAAGCAGGCGCCATCGTGACCAGTATCGCGCTCCATGCCGGCAGTTTCGTCGAAGACGTGATGACGCAGTATGCGCAGGCGCGTCCGTGGATTCTGTTACAGGAAGGGGGAAGTAATACGTATGTCTCGAGCGCGATGCCGCAAAAACGCAATCCCGGACTTCTCAACAGCACGCGCCGCGACGCCTCGACGGCGATTTCACTGGCGATGGGAAGCATTATCCAGGCCCACAATATCCCGCCTGGCATGGGGGACCCGAAAGAAGTCAAGTCTACCGGCGCGATGATCCATGGTGCGATCGGCGTACTGCGCAACTGGGATACGATCCTCAATGCGCTGGTCATCAGCCCGACCCGCGCGCTGGAAGAACTCAACAGTGACTGGACCGCTTCGCAAGAACTGGCCGATGTATTAATGCGTAAGTACAAGCTGCCGTTTCGCGTCGGCCATCACTTCGCTTCGGAAGTCGTCGATTATGCGAAAGCCAACGACATCAAGCCGCTCAATTTTCCGTACGCTGAGGCGGTACGCATTTACAAGGAAGTGGTCAAAAACGAAGGTATGAGTAGTTTGCCGATGAGCGAAAAAGAATTTCGTGAAACGCTCGATCCGATTGCCATCATCCGCAATCGTGCGTCGTCAGGTGGCCCGCAGCCGGCCGAAATGACGCGCATGTTACAGGCTGCCACCCAGAACCTGGCGCAGCAGCAGGCCTGGATAGGCCAGCAGCGCGCCAGGATCGACGCTGCGCTGGCCAAGCTCGACGCCGACTTCGACAAGCTCCTGAAAAAGCCCGGTTAAAGTCGACGCCGCTGGCTAAAGCCGACGCCGCTGGCTTAAGTCAAGCCACCCGTATCAGCTTCTTGTTGACGAACTCATGAATACCGGCAGCCGACAATTCGCGGCCATAGCCGGAATTCTTGACGCCGCCGAATGGCAAGTCCGGAGCCGAGGTCGCCGCGCTGTTAATGAACATCATGCCGGTATCGACCTGGCTCGCGACCCGCTTGCCACGCGCGATATCCTGCGTGAAGACCGAACCGCCAAGACCATACGGCGAATCGCTGGCCAGTGCAATCGCGGCAGCCTCGTCGGCGACGCGGAAGAATAACGCCACCGGACCGAAGAATTCTTCCTTGTAGGCCGGATTGTTTTCATCGATGTCGGTCAGGATCGTCGGCTGCATGAACGCGCCGGGAAGGTCGATGCGGCCACCGCCGATCAGCGCGCGTGCGCCGCCGTCGACGGCACGCTGAACCTGATCCAGCAAATTCTTGAGTGCGGTTTCGGACGACAATGGCGCCAGTGTCGTTTGCTTGTCGAGTGGATCGCCGGGCGTGAATTTCGACATCGCCGCCTGGAATTTTTCAAGGAACTGGTCGGCCATCGACTCGACCACGATGAAGCGCTTGGAGGCAGTGCAGGCCTGACCCGAGTTGCCCATGCGGCCCATGACGGCGGCCTTGACTGCGCGTTCCAGATCGGCATCTTCGAGCACGATGAAGGCATCGCTACCGCCCAGCTCCATCGTGGTTTTTTTCAAGTTCTGTCCGGCCCGGGCTGCCACGACCGCGCCCGCTGCTTCGCTGCCGGTCAGTGCCACACCGCGAATGCGCGGATCGTCGATGACCTGTGCGACCTGATCCTTGGAAATGAACAGATTGGTATAAGCGCCTGCCGGAGCGCCGGCGTCTGTCATCAGTTTTTCGAACGCCAATGCGCATTGCGGCACGTTCGACGCATGCTTGACCATCACCACATTACCGACCATCAAATTGGGCGCGGCAAAGCGAACGATCTGGTAATACGGATAATTCCAGGGCTCGACGCCGAACAATACGCCGATCGGCGCGCTTTCGACGAATGCTTCGCCGCTTTTGGTCGGCAGGGTTTCCGGCGCCAGAAAACGCTCGGCGTGTTGTGCGTAATAATCGAGGATCGCTGCGCTCAAGGCGACTTCGCCCTGGCTTTGCTGGATCAACTTGCCCATTTCGAGTGTGATCAGCGTGGCGAATTCGTCTGCACGCTCGCGCATCAGCGCAGCGGCGCGTGACAAGATCGCCGAGCGGTCGGCAAAGGTGGTGTTGCGCCAAGTGGTCTTGAAACAGTCGGCTGCGGTCTTCAGCTTTTGCTCCAGTTGCGCCGCGCTGCATTCTTCAAATTTTTGCAGAACTTTTCCATCATAGGGATTGGTGCTTTGGTAGGCCATATATCCTCGTCTCGGTGGTTGATGTCACTGTTGTGTTTTTACAAGATAAGCGCGGCGTCATGCCTTGCCACGCCGGGTACAAGTGGTCAAACAGGATAGCAGGATATGCAATTGCGGGCAGGGCACCCGCGCGAGGGGAAGGGTGCAGCGGCGGTACGACCGTCGGTCATGGCCGACGGGCCAGTCTATTCGGCCAGTAATTTCTCGATATCGCCCAGCATGTCATTCGGCGCAGTCTGCGGCGCGTAGCGCTTGTAGACCGAACCATCTTTCTTCACCAGAAACTTGGTGAAATTCCACTTGATCGCTTCGGTCCCCAGCAAGCCGGTCGCTTGGGATTTGAGATGTTTGAACAGTGGATGCGTCTCGTCGCCATTGACATCGATCTTGGCAAACAGCGGAAAAGTGACGCCATAATTTTTTTCGCAAAACGCGCCGATGGCGTCGGAACTTCCAGGTTCCTGTCCGCCGAACTGGTTGCAAGGGAAACCGAGCACTTCCACGCCCTTGTCCTTGAACTGCTGGTACACCTGTTCCAGGCCCCTGTATTGCGGTGTGAAACCGCAGTTGCTAGCGGTATTGACGATCAGCAGTACCTTGCCCTGGTATTGCTTCAGATTGACCTGCGCGCCAGCCAGGCTGTCCGCAGTAAATTCATAAATGTTTGCCATGGTTTCCTATACGATGCCGAGATGTTCGGTGCCTTTACTGAGGTCGCGGTGTTTCGCTTCCTTACCACGCAGTTTAATCGACAAACGCAAATCGTTAACGGAGTCGGCATTGCGCAACGCGTCCTCATAAGAAATCTTGTCTTCTTCGTACAGGTCGAACAGGGACTGGTCGAAAGTCTGCATGCCCAGCTCGCGCGACTTTTTCATGATTTCCTTGATTTCATGGACATCGCCTTTGAAGATCAGATCCGAAATCAGAGGTGAATTCAGCATGATTTCCACTGCGGCGCAGCGGCCCTTGGTGTCGCGCAAGGGAATCAGGCGTTGCGAAATCATACCTTTCAGATTCAGCGACAAATCCATCAGCAATTGCTGACGCCGTTCTTCGGGGAAGAAGTTGATGATGCGGTCGAGCGCCTGGTTCGAACTGTTGGCGTGCAGCGTGGCCAGACAGAGGTGGCCGGTTTCGGCGAAGGCGATCGCATGATCCATGGTTTCGCGATCGCGGATTTCGCCGATCTGGATCACATCGGGCGCCTGGCGCAAAGCGTTTTTCAGGGCGATGCCCCAGTCATCGGTGTCGACACCGACTTCGCGCTGGGTGACCAGACAGTTGTGATGCGGATGCACGTATTCGATCGGGTCTTCGATGGTGATGATGTGACCGTAGCTGTTTTCGTTACGGTACCCGACCATTGCTGCCAACGTCGTCGACTTGCCCGAACCGGTGGCACCGACCATGATGACCAGACCGCGCTTGGTCATCGCTACTTCCTTGAGCATCTCGGGCACGCCGAGGTCCTCGATCTTTGGAATTTGCGTGGTAATCACGCGCAGTACCATGCCGACCCGCCCCTGCTGCACGAATGCCGACACCCGGAAACGGCCCAGATCGCCCGGACTGATCGCAAAGTTGCATTCTTTCTTGGCTTCGAATTCCGCCGATTGCTTGTCGTTCATGACGGCGCGTGCCAGCTCGACGGTGTGGGTCGGCGTCAGCGGCTGGTTCGATACTTTGGTCATCTTGCCGTCGATCTTGAAGGCCGGCGGAAATTCAGCGGTGATGAACAGGTCCGAGCCGTTCTTGGTGACCATCAAACGCAACAGGTCGTACATGAATTTGGTTGCTTGATCGCGTTCCATAATGATTCCTTGATGCCGGCGCGTGCCGTTGAAAAAGCAAGTTAACCGGGAAAGTTTTCCGGTGTCTTGGCCGCCGAACGCGCTGCCGAGGTCGAAATGATGTTGCGCCTTACCAGGTCGGTAAGGTTGCTGTCGAGCGTCTGCATGCCGAGGTTGGCGCCGGTCTGGATGGCAGAATACATTTGCGCGATCTTGGACTCGCGGATCAGGTTGCGAATCGCCGGTGTGCCGATCATGATTTCATGCGCGGCGACGCGGCC
>JACMQD010000071.1 GCA_014377155.1 Herminiimonas sp. | reverse complement strand
TCGTCGGCTCGCGCTGAAGCCAGCGCAGCGAATCGTCGATCAGGTCATAGACCAGCAGTGGATGGGATTCCCACGTCGATTCCGCAAAGGCGAACAGGACCGCCCTGCTGGCGCCGGGGATGGCTTCGGTAAAGATCACCGCACCTTCGTCGCGCCGCTCGTCCTGCGTGATCCGGGCCCAGTCCATGAAGCGCGCGGCGACGCGTTCGCCCTTGAAGCGCAACAGGGTTTCCGAGGTCTTGCTCATCCAGATCCGCTGCCCCGACGCTTCGGTGTGAGTCACCGGTGATTCACCGTTCAAGATGAGGTTGCCGATCTCGGCGTTCGCGGGAATCTCGCCGATCATCTTGGCGCCCAGCGTTTCAAGAAACTGCCAGCCGGCCCATTCGCCCTGGCCATTGCGCGAGCCCGCCGCCCAGGTACTCAGGACAGCGCCGCCTTTGGCACGGAACGCGGCAATGTCGGTGCGCTCTTCATCGCTCAGTGCCACCGCCGATGGCAGGATCAGCACGCCTTCCTTGAGGCTGCGCAGCTGTGCCGGTTCTTTCAGTTCCTTGTGAGGGGTCTTGCGCGCAATGAAATAATTTCGCCACGGTGTGAGCAGCGTATCGTAGTTGCCGCCGATGCCGGCGAAATAAGCTCTGGTGGTCGGCGACGCGTACAGGATAACGTCCTTGCTTTGCGATGCACTGAAGCTGAGGGCGCCGTTCATGCCGACGGAGGGCACGGCCCACCCGATCGACTGCATGACCTGAAGGTAGATCAACGCCGGAATGGCGAGGCCCATGATCACGAACAGTGGCAGGTAGGTACCGATGCGCTTGTAAGCGGGAGGCCCGGTCCGGCGATTATGGGCAGTTGGTTCCATCTGCAATAACGGCCAGGTCGCGATCATTGCTCGCCGGCGACGGACTCGGCCGGCGCAGCAGGAATATAACGCTTCAGAAAAATCGGCTCTTGCACGCCGACGGCGGCAGTCGGGTCGTCGGATTTTTTCGCCTTGGGCTTACGCTGGTCGCGCAATTTGAAAGCGGCATACGCACCGACGCCGACCACCATGGTGCCGATGGTGGTTACCAGGATGACAGTTGCCAGGATTGAAATGAGGTCCATATCAGAGTTTTCCTTCGCGATCGAGTTTCCCCCAGGTCATTGTATGCCCGCGCCATTCTTCGATGGTGGCAAAGACCTTGGAGACGTCGATGATGTTGATATAAAAAAGCCGGAACATGACAGCATAGAAAATTAGCGACGGTTCTTCTTCTTCGATCACGACGCAATAAGCGGCGGCGACAACGTCGAGAATGGTCAGCTGCAGCCACCAGTAAAATAGCAGTGTGGCCAAGCCGTAGCGGATGCCGACATAGCCGAAAAACAAGTTACCCAGAATTGTCGAAAAAGGCCACATGATGCCTTCGAACAGCATGTACCACAGGATGAAACAGTTGATGCCGGCCTTGCGCGGCTGCCATAGCGCAGCGCTGTGCTTGCTGGTCGCCTGCAAAATGCCGCGGGTCCAGCGGTAACGCTGCTTGAGCAGGTCCAGCAGGCGACTCGGTGTCTCGACCCAGGCGATCGCGCTCGGCTCGTAGGCGATATGCCAGCCGCGCATGAGCAGCTTGAGCGTCAGGTCGCAGTCTTCGGCGAACGTGTCGTGGTCATAACCGCCGACCTGTTGCAGCACGGTCTTGCGAAACATGCCGAGCGGGCCGGGAATGATGTTGACCGATCGCATGAAACTTTGCGCCTTGCGTGCCATGGCCAGGCCTTCGACATATTCCAGCGCCTGGATCTTGGTCCAGACGTTTTCGCGGTTGATGACCTTGACGTTGCCGGCCACCGCGCCGATTTTCGGATTCTCGAAATGGCGGATGCACGCGCGCAGGGTATTGCGCGACAGCTTGGAGTCGCCATCCATGTTGAGCACGAATTCCCCACGCGCCAGTGTCATGCCGGTATTGAGCGCCTCGGCCTTGCCGCCGTTGCGCTTGGTGATCACGCGCACTGGGATGTCGGTCTGCTCGCGCGCGACTTCGATCGCCTTTTCATAGGTGTCGTCGGTAGAGCCGTCATCGATGACGATGATTTCAAAGTTCGGATAATCGAGCAGCAGTAGCGAACGGATTGCCGCCTGAATCACGACGCCTTCGTTATAAGCCGGCACGACCAGCGAAATCATCGGCAGCGCGCTTTCGTCGTGGTAGGTGGCGGCCGGCGCATCGCGCTTGTTATACAAGCCTTCCAGATGGTCCATGAACGAATACAGGATCAATACCGCGTAGCGCAAAACCAGCAGTACCAGGAAAAACAGCAGGTACAGCGAGACTGCCGACAGGATGTAGCTCTCGAGCAGGACGCTGAACGAACCCTTCGCCTCGCGCACCGACTCATAGCTAAACGCCAATAGGACGGCGATGCCGCCCAGCGCGGCAGCAACCCATGCGTAGCGCGATACCTTCTTTGCTACCAAAGCTTCTCCAGGTTGACATTCGCCGATTTAGAACGGTAGCGCGCACTGTCGCGCTGGCTGGCCATGCTCCACAGGTTGAATCCGATGGCGATATCGCTGGTGATCCAGTGCTTGCCCCCTGTCGACAAGCTCCAGCTGGTGCCCGCGTCACCATACAACCGCAGTCCAGCCTGGCCGGACGCGTAGAAATTCCAGTCGGCGCTGCCCCATTCCGCCATCAGGCCGGCGAAGAACGAGCCGAAACCATGCTCGGGTGACCAATAGTTCGGGGTATTGAATTTGGCGTCACGCATTTCCACACCAACGAATGGCTTGATGCTGGGACCGAGCGGACGCCAGCTCGACGCGAGACGCAGGCTGCTGGTCACGATCGCGTTGCCATCGGAAATCTCGTAATAATCGGCGCGGCCTACCACCGTGCCGATCGACAGTCCCTTGGTCGCCTCCAGTCCGATGTGATTGGCCGAAAGCCCGGCATCGAGCGCATTCGGATTGGTAGCGAGCTTGCCCCAATTGAGCCGGCCGATTTCGACTACGTTCAAGGTATCACTGACCTTGACGCGGGCACTGCCGTAGAGCGTCGCACCGCCCTTGTTCGGCACACTCAGCTCCAGACTGGGTTTGAGAGCCAGGTTCAGTGCCTGATAGCGCACGGTGACATCCTGCTGGTTGGCGGTATTGGTCGGCAGGCGGTCGCGCACGCCGCTGGTCTCGACTTCCATGATG
>JACMQD010000453.1 GCA_014377155.1 Herminiimonas sp. | reverse complement strand
TCGGTGTGGTGGGGCTACAGCCGCGGCGGCACCGCCGGCGCTTTGCAGGCGCTATTTATCTGTTCTATTCTGGCGATCATGGAAGTGTCGTTGTCGTTCGATAACGCGGTCGTCAATGCATCGGTATTGCGGACCTGGAACAAATTCTGGCAAAAGCTGTTTCTGACTGTCGGTATTTTGGTCGCGGTGTTCGGCATGCGATTGGTCTTCCCGATCCTGATCGTCTCGATCGCAACCGGACTCGGACTGATCGATGTGATGACGATGGCAATTAATACCCCTGAAGAATATTCGCGCTACCTGACTGGAGTGCATGCGCAGGTCGCTGCCTTCGGTGGCACGTTCTTGCTGCTGGTGTTCCTGAATTTCCTGTTCGACCAGGAAAAAGAAATGCACTGGCTGGGCTGGATCGAAGAAAAACTCGGTTCGCATGGTAACGAGAGCCTGTCCATCCTGTTCGCGCTGCTGGCGTCGTTCGGCTGTATGGCGCTGGTACCCGAAGGCGACAAGCTGTCGGTATTGATGGCCGGTATCGGCGGTATTACGGTTTATGTAGCGGTCAATTTCCTTAGCACCATGCTGGAGCAGAAGCCGGGCGATGATACGCTCGGAAAAGTTGTCCAGGGCGGTAGTATCGGCGGCTTTCTCTACCTCGAAGTGCTGGACGCCTCATTCAGTTTCGACGGCGTGATCGGTGCCTTTGCGATCACCAGCGATGTGGTCATCATCATGTTGGGTCTGGCAATCGGCGCGATGTTCGTGCGTTCGATGACGGTTTTCCTGGTTGAAAAGGGCACGCTGGAAGAATTCGTCTATCTCGAACATGGCGCGCATTACGCGATCGGTGTGTTGGCGCTGATTATGCTGACCAGCGTGAAATACCATATTTCGGAATGGTTCACCGGTCTGTCGGGCGTCGCCTTCATTTTGCTGTCGATCTGGTCTTCGGTACGATACAGCCGCGGACAAAACGCTGAGTCGGCGGCATTGTAATTTGCCATGTCATCTTCATATGACCGGTAATGCGTAATCTTGGACAGGTGATAAGACATGGCAATCAGCTTGCAAAAAGGTGGCAACGTCAATCTTTCCAAGACCGACCCGAATCTGAAACAGATTTTGCTGGGTCTGGGATGGGAGGCGCGCTCGACGCAGGGTCTGGACTTCGATCTGGACGCAAGCGTGTTTCTGGTCACCGACAGCGGTCGCGTGCGGTCGGACAGTGATTTCATTTTTTACGGACAACTACGCTCTACTTGCGGTTCGATCGAGCACACGGGCGACAACCGCACAGGTGCCGGCGACGGCGACGACGAGATCCTGAAAATCAAGCTTGAACAGGTTCCGGCAGCCATCACACGATTGGTGGTAGCCGTCACGATCCATGAGGCGCAGGAGCGTAAGCAGAATTTCGGGATGGTCCACGATGCGTTCATTCGTCTGGTCAATCTAGAGACGAATGTCGAAATCACCCGGTTCGATCTCTCGGAAGATTATTCGACCGAAACGGCAATGATTTTCGGTGAAGTCTACCGGCATGGACAAGACTGGAAATTCAAAGCAGTAGGGCAGGGCTACGCGGGCGGATTGCGCGCGCTGGCCATTCAACACGGCGTGGACGTGCAATAACAACGACGCCACGGCGGTAGCAGGGGTTTTTCTTTCACATTTCTCAAGGAGCATCGTTCATGGCAATTAGTCTGCAAAAAGGCGGCAACGTCAATCTGAGTAAAGAAGCGCCTTCCCTCACGAAAATGGTGATCGGCCTCGGTTGGGATCCCCGTGCAACAGACGGCTCTGCATTCGATCTCGACGGCAGTGCTTTCATGTTGAAAGCGGACGGCAAAGTGCGCGGTGACGCTGACTTTATTTTTTACAATAATCTGAAATCGACTGACGGTTCCGTTACCCATGCTGGAGACAATACCAGCGGCGCCGGCGAAGGCGACGATGAAAAAATCATGGTCGACCTGACCAAAGTGCCGCCTGAAGTCGACAAGATCACCATCGGCGTCACGATCCATGAAGCTGAGGCACGCAAGCAAAACTTCGGCATGGTCGGCAAAGCCTACATCCGCTGTCTGGACGCCAATGGCGAAAAAGAAATCGCACGCTATGACCTGTCGGAAGACGGTTCGACCGAGACAGCGATGATCTTCGGCGAAATTTACCGTGCCGGGGCCGAATGGAAATTCAAGGCAGTCGGTCAAGGCTTCGCCGGTGGCCTGGGTCCTCTGGCCCGCTCGTTCGGCATCAGCGCTTAGTCCGCCTTACCCTAGCGGCAGGCGAGCGCAGTGACCGCACTTGCGAAGGGCCAGCGTCTGAAACTTCGGGACGTGCTCTCGGCGGATGCGTTTCAGGTCGGTCTTGCGGTGCACGGATTGCCGGTCGATTTCGCCTGTTTCGGGCTGGATTCGGCTGGCAAACTGTCGGATGAACGTTACCTGACATTTTTCAACCAGCCGCGCACACCGTGCGGCGCGGTGGAAGTTGCGCCGGTGGTGGGGGGGGCGAATGGTTTTGCCGTGCGACTCGCTGCGCTGCCCGCTACCATCGAGCGTCTGGCGGTGTCGGTCAGCGCTAGCGACGGCGGCACCATGTCTGCCGTCACCGATGGCTATTTGCGCATTGTAGAAAGCGGGCGCGAAATCGCCCGGTTTTCTTTTTCAGGGTCCGATTTTTCAGCCGAGCAGGCTTTGATGCTCGGTGAGTTTTATCGTAAGGATGGTGATTGGCGATTCATGGCGGTAGGCCAGGGATTCGATGGTGGGCTCGACGCTCTGGTGCGCCATTTTGGTGGCGTGGTAGGTGATTCACCTGCCATGACGTCGGCTCAGACTTTGCCGAGGGTATCGCTCGATAAACGTGTGGAACGGGAGGCGCCCCAGCTGGTGAGCCTCGTCAAGCAGGCGGGCGTCTCGCTGCAAAAGGCCGGGTTGGGCGATCATCGGGCAAAGGTGTGCCTGTGCCTCGATATTTCCGGTTCCATGAGCGGCTTGTACCGGCAGGGACTGGTACAGGCATTTGCCGAACGGGTGCTGGCGCTGGGCTGCCGTTTCGACGACGACGGCGAAATCGACGTGTTCCTGTTTGGCGAGCGGGTCCATCAGCCGGCGGCGATGGGGCTAGCCAATTGCACGGACTATGTCAAGCAAGCCATCATCCATCATCCGCTCGAAAGCGACACGCGCTACGGTCGGGCCATGGAAGCGATTCGCGCGTTTTATTTTCCGGATGCACGAGGCGGCGAGCGCAACGTCCCGGTCCATGCGGCATTGCCGATCTATGTGATGTTTGTCACCGACGGCTCGACCACCGACAAGAGCATTACCGAGAAACAGTTGCGCTGGTCCAGCAGGGAACCGATTTTTTGGCAGTTCATGGGAATCGGCAAGGGCAGAAAATCGAAAAGCAAACGCCTGATGTCGTTTTCTGATTCCGACTTTCCCTTCCTGGAAAGTCTGGATGATCTGCCAGGCCGCCTGATCGACAATGCGAATTATTTTTCGGTCAGTTCGCCGGACGAGCACTCCGATGCAGCACTGTACGATTTGTTGATGATGGAATATCCGGGCTGGTTGAAGCTGGCAGCCCGGGAGGGCATGCTGGGCTGACCGCCTGGACGTGACCTAAGCGCTTACACTTTTTCCACCGCAGGGAATTCGACATGACAACTTTTACTTCAACCGGTGACGTTGATCCATTTCTTCACGTCGCCCTCAAGCAAGGCGACAAGATCTATTGCGAGTCCGATGCAATGGTGATGATGGAAGCTACGCTGGACCTCAAGGGCCGCATGAATGGCGGCATCGGCAGCGCCATCATGCGCCGTTTTGCCAATGGCGAATCGTTCTTTCAGCAGCATATCGAAGCCACGCGCGGAGACGGTGACTGCCTGTTGTCGCCAGTCCTGCCCGGCGCGCTGGAAATCGTCGACGTCGGTAAGCGCCAATATCTTCTCAGTGACGGTGCTTTCGTGGCCGCGACGTCCGGCACCGAGATGAAGGTGCGGATGCAAAATATCGGCAATGCGCTGTTCGCACAGTCGGGTGGTTTTTTTGTGATGGAAACCTCCGGTGTCGGGCAAGTGGTGGTGTCCGGTTTCGGCTCGATGTTCCAGCTCGACGTTGCCCCCGGCAAGGACGTGATCATCGACAATTCGCACGTGGTGTGCTGGGACAATACGTTGCATTACGAGATTTCGGTCACCACCGGCAGTGCCAGCGGCGGTGGTCTTGGTGGCATGCTCGGCAACCTCGTCAACAGCGCCACTAGCGGCGAAGGCATCGTGCTGCGCTTTTCTGGCACCGGCAAAGTCTACGTCTGCTCGCGCAACCGCGAATCGTTTCTCGCTTGGGTCAAGAAATAACCAGGCTCGAAGTTTTTAAAAAACGCAAAATTTAAGGAGAACAGCATGGCGATCAATCTCGCAAAAGGCCAGAAAATTTCCCTCGACAAAGAGGCCGGTACCACGCTGACCAAAATCATCATGGGTTTGGGCTGGGATGTCGTGAAATCGAAAGGCTTTCTCGGTTTCGGTGGCAAGTCGCAAGACGTCGATCTGGATGCGTCCTGCATCCTGTTCGACGAGCAGGGCAACCAGGTCGATGCAGCCTGGTTCCGCCAGTTGCAGTCGAAGGATGGTTCGGTCGTGCACACTGGCGACAATCGTACCGGCGCCGGTGACGGGGACGACGAACAGATCGTGGTCGACCTGACGCGCGTGCCGGCCAGTATCAAGAGTCTGGTATTCACCGTCAACAGCTTCACCGGCCAGAATTTTTCGCAAATCGAAAATGCCACCTGCCGCATCGTCAATGCCAGCAACAACCAGGAAGTCGCACGCTTCAACCTGTCGGCGCTCGGTTCGCATAATGCGCAGATCATGGCAAAAATCTACCGCCATGGCGGCGAATGGAAAATGCATGCGATCGGTGAAATCGGCAACGGCCGCACATTTGCCGAACTGATGCCACAAATTACTCCACACCTATAAGGAATCCATGCAGCGCGTCTGGTTCAACAAAACATTTTCATCGGTCGGCTCGGCGATTCGCCTGATTCGCGAGGCCGACGGTGCGGGCGACTATCACATCGTCTGTAGCAATACCAATCCCCACGCGCCGGCCTTTCTGGCGGCGCATGAATCGGCGTTGGAACCGGAGGGCCTGCGTGGCGAAGCCTACCTCGACTGGTGTCTGCATTTTTGCCGCGAAAACGCGATCGGTATTTTTGTGCCGGGCAAGGAAGCCAGTGTCGTCAGTGGTGCGCGCGCGCAGTTCGAATCGCAAGGGACCCGGGTACTCGCCGTGGCCACGCAAGAAGTGCTGCATTTGTTGCATGACAAGGCACGGTTCTACGAGAGCGTGGACCTCAAACTGGCGCCACCGGCAGCATTTCGCGTGGTCGAGAACGTCGAGCAGTTCGATACTGCGGTACGCGAACTGAGGCAAGACCATGCGCAGCTGTGCGTCAAGCCTTCGGTGTCGGTGTACGGACTCGGCTTCAGCGTGCTCGACGAAGAACGTTCCAGCGCGCAGTTGCTGCTGGAAGGGGTGCAATATCATATCGGTGCCGACGACCTGCGGCGCGGCTTCGCAGCGATGGAAAGCTTTCGGACCATGCTGGTCATGGAATTCCTGAATGGCCATGAATACAGCGTCGATTGCGTGGGTGACCATGGCCGCTTGATTTGCGCCATCCCGCGCAAGAAATCGATGGTCGTCGGACAGGGTCAGACCATCGACATGCGCGACGATATCCTGGAGAGCACGCGCCAGCTTGCCGCGACCTATGGCTTGAACGGCATGTTCAACATACAGTTCCGGGAAGGTCGTAACGGCCTTGGCCTGCTGGAAATCAACCCGCGCATGTCGGGCGGCATCGCCATGGCGTGCATCGCCGGGCCGAACCTGCCGTATCTGGCGCTGACCGGTTTCGATCGCGGGTTCGATGACTTGACGATTGCACCGATCCGCGACGGCATCCGTGTCGGCGAGCTGGCACGCGCGACGGAGATGCGATGAACGCGGTGCTGCAATCCGCACCCTTGGCGCCCGGCGAATCCAGGACAGTCGCATTGCCGACCGGTGTGATGGAAATCCGCAGCGATGCCGGCACGTTCAGCCTCGACGCGCTGATCGGGTTTGCGGCGCGCGCCAACGCCAGGCGCGGGTTTCTGTTCGTTAGCAAGGTGCTAGGCAAGCACTGGCCGGTTGCGCCGCAGCGAATGCGCGACATTCACGTCGAACTGGCATCGCAAGTGCCGGCCGATCTGCCCGGTCCGGTGATATTCATTGCGATGGCAGAAACTGCGATCGGTCTCGGGCAGGGCGTGTTCGAAGCCTGGCTGGACGCTAATCCTGGCTGTCACGCGCTGTTCCTGCACACATCCCGCTATCAGGTGGGCAATACGCCGATCATTGAATTCGAAGAAGCGCATAGCCAT
>JACMQD010000005.1 GCA_014377155.1 Herminiimonas sp. | reverse complement strand
TCGGTTGCGATGATGACGTCGCTACATCCAAGGAAAGCAGCGTTGCCTGCGAAGCAGCGCCCTGACACGATCCCCACGCGCGGAACCAGGCCGCTGAGCGCCGCGTACTTGTAAAACGACGTGCAATCGAGTCCGGCGACCAATTGTGCATCGACATCGCCCGGCCGCCCGCCACCTCCTTCGGTAAAGAAAATTATCGGCAGCTTCCAGTCCTGCGCCAATTGCAGCATGCGATCGGTTTTCTTGTGATTCATCGCGCCCTGCGTACCGGCGAAGACGGTGTAGTCATAGGCCAGGATCATGCAGCGCGCATGGTGTTCGTCGAACAGCGTGCCATTGACGGCGCCGATGCCAGAAACTAAGCCATCGGCGGGACTGATGCGGATCAGTTCGTCGATCGGACGCCGGGTACGCTGGCCGGCGATTGCCAGCCCGCCGTATTCGATGAAGCTGTCGGCATCGCACAGGTCGGCGATGTTCTCGCGGGCAGTGCGCTGGCCGGTCTTGCGCCGGCGTGCGACCGCGTCGGCGCGAAATGCATCGAGCCCGATGTCGTGGCGCATCCTGACTTCCGCCAGGTCGGGACGAATCAGGTCGAGATCGATTGCCGGCGCCTGTGCCTTCGCCGAAGGCGCGATCTCGGTCAATGCGATGTAAAGCAGCGCATCGCCTGCAAACACCACATCGCCCTTGAGCACGCTGATCTTCTGGACCACGCCACTGGCGTTGGCGGTGATGACATGTTCCATTTTCATCGCCTCCATCACGCCAAGCTGCTGGCCGCTGTGCACGGCATCGCCCGCCTGTACATCGATCGACACAACGGATCCTTGCATCGGTGCGTTGACCGCTACCGCACCGTTCGATTCTTCCGGTCCGATCATCGACCGAGACGGCCGCGCCGAAATCGGCGGCGTGTCGAAATACCGTTTGCGATGGACGTCGCGCTGCGGCGCAAGCAATTGCGCAAGGTGCGTTTCGATGAAGCGGATATGCACGCGGTTAGCAATGACAGCGTCGTTACTGAGCAGGTTTTGCAGGACGGCGATATTGGTCGCCACCCCTTCGATACGGAACTCGGACAGCGCGCGATAGGCCCGCGCCACCGTATCGGCATAGCACGGCGATGTGGAATGCGCGATGACTTTGGCCAGCAGGGAATCGTAATGCGCGCTCGTGACGTAACCGGCATACCCTGCCGTATCGACCCGCACCCCGGGACCGGTCGGCGGCTCGAATGCATCGAGCCTGCCGCCGGCGGGGATAACGCTGCCGTCGGCTTGCATGGTTTCCATGTTGACGCGCAATTGCATTGCGAATCCAATCGGCGGCCTGATGTCGTTTTGCGTCAACCCAAGTTCGGCAAGCGAAGCGCCGCCTGCCAGTTGCAGCTGAGCCTTGACCAGATCGACGCCGGTGACTTCTTCGGTGACGGTATGTTCGACTTGCAGTCGCGGGTTGGCTTCCATGAAGATGAAGGGGGCGTTTTCGGTTGCGTCGTCGCCGTCCAGCAGGAATTCGAAGGTGCCCAGACTCTGATATTGAACCGCGCGCGCCAGGCACAGTGCGGCATCGATGATCCTGGCCCGTAGAGCCGGCAGAAGCGTGGGGCTCGGCGCGATTTCGACCAGCTTTTGATGGCGGCGCTGTAGCGAACACTCGCGGTCCCACAGATGGCTGACGCCGCCATGGCCATCGCCGATGATTTGCACTTCGATATGGCGCGCATTCGGCAGGAGCCGCTCGGCATATACCGCATCGTTGCCAAACGCGGCAGCGGCCTCGGAGCGGCAGCGCAGATAGGCTTCGTCGATCTGTGCCGCATCATGGACCGCTCGCATGCCACGCCCGCCGCCGCCGGCCACGGCTTTTATCATGATGGCCGCATCGCTTCCGAGTGAAGAGTAAAAAGCATGTATTTCATCCACACTGGCTGCACCCGATGGCCCACCGGCGACTGGTATCCGGTGGCGTTCTGCTAACGCCTTCGCCTGAAGCTTGTTGCCGAACAGTGCCAGTACTGCAGGTGGCGGTCCGACGAACACTAAGCCCGCATCGATGCAGCCCTGTGCAAAACCGGCGTTCTCACTCAGAAAACCATATCCGGGATGGATGGCATCGCAGCCGGCCGCCAGTGCTGCGGCGATGATTTGCTCGCCATCGAGATAACTTGCAGCGCCGCTGCCGCGCAGGCCGATGGCGTCGTCGGTCTTGCAGACATGAAGTGACGCCGCGTCATCTTCGGCAAATAGGGCAACCGTGCGGATGCCCAGCTCGGCGGCAGCGCGGGCGATGCGGATAGCGATTTCGCCGCGATTGGCGATCAGCAGGGAAAGGATGGTCATCTATGCATTCTTGTTTGTTGTCACAGAGGTACATGGTAACGGAGCGTGGTTAAGTGGACACAAACAAACGTAAGTAGCCCGGTACTTAATTCTTGTTGTATCAAGCAAACTATAATAATTTCATAACGAAACTTTGGGACGGAGTGGATGTGCATGTTTTGATCGCCATTGGGCGGCAAGTCATGGTCATGGTCGTGGCCGTGCTTGCATCGGCTTGCGGGCTTGTGACTGCAGCACCAGGAGCCAGTTTCGTATTGGCGAATTCGAACTCCTTGTGGAAAGCATGGTTGTTCGGCTGCGCCGTCGCCGCATTGCTGCTTACAATCGGTGCAGGTCTGTATCGTGCGCGTATGCGTACGCTCCTGCGACACAAGAACGCGCTCGAAGATCAAATTACTGCGCGCACCCTGCAGCTCATGAAGCAAATGGAACTGGTGCAACAACAAAAATGCGCACTGGAAGAAAGCAATGCGGCGCTGGCACTGGCCAACCGGCTTCAAGAAAATCATCAGAGCGAGCTGACCCGCTTCCTGGCAGTGGCCAGCCACGATCTGCGGCAGCCGATGCATGCGCTGAACCTGTACTTGAGCGCCCTGAGCCAATTCACCCTGCCGCCGGAGACACACGCTCTTTTCGGCAACGTACGCGAGTGCGCTCAGATCCTCGACGGCATGTTCCTCGCGTTGCTCGACCTGTCGCGGCTGGATGCCCAAGTCGTGCAGCCGCAAATCGTGCCGTTTCCAGTCGACTGGGTCCTAACGCGCCTGAAGATCGAATTTGCGCCTCAAGCTGCAGAAAAAAAGATCGGTTTTCGTATTGAGACAAGCAGCCACTGGGTCGCCAGCGATACTGCTTTGGTCGAGCAAATACTTTCCAATCTCGTGGCTAATGCGCTGCGTTACACGCTGACTGGCGAGGTCGTGATTCAGTGCAGCATGGGTGCGGGCAAACTGCGCATATCAGTCACCGATACCGGTATCGGTATCACGGCACAACAGCAAAAAGCGGTGTTCAATGAATTTTGGCAGGCGCGCCGCGTCGGTCAGGAGCGCTTGGAGGGACTAGGTCTTGGCCTGGCAATCGTGCAGCGATTATGCAAGCTGATCGATGCGCCAATAACGCTGGTGTCCGAGCCCGGTCAAGGCTCGACATTTTCGATAGACCTGCGCCTGGCACATGCACACACCCCACAGCCACCGGCTGTAAAGGAGAAATTCAATCGAAAAGAAGTGCTGCGTGACAAGCTGGTTGTCGTCGTCGATGACGATCCCGCCATTCGCGACGCGATGCGCGTATTGCTAGAACAATGCGGCTGTAACGTCATTACGTCCAGTTCAGCTTCCGATGCCATCGATCGACTGATCGTGGGCGAGCGGGTGCCTGACTTGCTGATTGCCGATTATTGTCTTAATTCGCATGAAACCGGTCTGGACGTCATTGCCGGCCTGCGCGCCGAATTCAACCAGGACGTCATTGCGCTGCTTATTACCGGTGATACGATGCCGGACCGCATTCATGCGATTGTCGAAAGCGGTATCCCGGTATTGCACAAGCCGGTGGCAGCGGACGCTCTACTCGACGTACTGGCTGAACTGATCGTCGCCCGGCCGCGCCGGCAAACAGGCATTCATCCACTGCCGACCGTTGCGCATCGAGAGTCGCTTGCGCAAGTAATCACAAAAAACGGATAATCCAAAGCTGACGTGATCTGTCCGCACGACCCGCATTGAACCTGCGGTTGCCGACACCCTCCGATTCCCCTCAAAGAGATAACCATGAATCTTCAGTCTTTATTCGGCATCGAGTTGCCTATTATCCAGGCACCGATGGCCGGCGTGCAGGGCAGTGCACTGGCGATTGCGGTATCTCGAGCAGGGGGACTCGGTTCGCTGCCGTGCGCGATGCTCGATGCACAAACGCTGCACCGCGAGCTTGCGGCGATTGCCGATGGCACCGACCAGCCGTTCAATGTCAATTTTTTTTGCCATGTGCCGCCCGCGCCGAACGCCGCCCGCGATGCGGTTTGGCGCGCGGCACTCGACCCGTATTATCGTGAGTTCGGCATCGATGCCGAGGCCGTGCCGAATGGGCCAGGACGGTCGCCATTTTCGATGGAAGTGGCCGATATCGTGGCTGAATTCAAACCGCGCGTAGTGAGCTTCCATTTCGGGTTGCCATCGCCGGAACTGATGGCACGGGTTAGGGCGTGGGGGGCGCGCATCGTGTCATCGGCGACCACGGTCGAGGAAGCGCGCTGGCTGCAATCGCACGGGGCCGATGCCATCATCGCCCAGGGACTCGAAGCAGGCGGTCATCGCGGCATGTTTATGTCAGATGACCTGACGACGCAGCTCGGCACCTTTGCCTTGCTACCCCAGATAGTGCACGCGGTAACGGTACCGGTCATTGCCGCTGGCGGTATTGTCGACGCCGCAGGGGTCCGCTCCGCGATGGTACTTGGGGCCGCCGGGGTCCAGGTCGGCACCGCCTACATGCTGTGTCCCGAGGCCAGTACTTCGGCGCCGCATCGCGCAGTACTAAAAAGCGAGGCGGCGCAGCACACGGCGCTGACCAATTTGTTCAGCGGCCGCCCGGCGCGGGGGATCATGAACCGCCTTATGCGCGAACTGGGTCCGATGGGTGCTGCCGCACCCGAATTTCCGTTGGCGACAACGCGTGTTGCGCCATTACGCGCCCATGCCGAGCGTCTGGGAAGTGGCGATTTTTCACCGCTCTGGTCGGGCCAGAATGCTAGTGGCTGCAAGGAAATCCCGGCTGCGGAACTCACCCGGGAGCTGGCTGCAGGATTTTCAGCGGGCGTTTAAAGACTATTCTTTGGGTAAGCTCTTGTCCGAGGAAAAAAGATCCCAGGACGCCATGAAGACCGCCGCGATCACCGGGCCGATGACGAAGCCATTGAGCCCGAATACGGCGATCCCGCCCAAGGTCGACAGCAGCACGACATAGTCAGGCATCTGCGTGTCTTTACCAACCAGAATCGGGCGCAGCACATTGTCGACCAGCCCAATTACAAGAATGCCGAACAGCGTTAGCGTCACGCCTTGCCAGATCGCACCGGTGACCAGGAAATAGATGGCTACCGGCGCCCAGATCAAAGCGGCACCGATTGCCGGCAACAGCGACATGAACGCCATCAGGACGCCCCACAGCAAGGCCCCGTGGATGCCCAGGAACCAGAACATGAGACCGCCCAGTGCGCCTTGCACGGCGGCCACGAAAATGTTGCCTTTGACCGTGGCACGGATGACGGTGGTAAAACGATCGAACAGCTCGCGCTTGTGGTCGCGGTTGAGCGGAATGGCCTGCTTGATTTTTGCAGCCAGACTGGTGCCGTCGCGTAAAAGAAAAAACAGCAAATACAGCATGAGACCGATACTGATCACGAAGTCCACAGTGATCTGTCCGATGTTGAGTGCCTTGGTGGCGATGAGCTGACTGCCTTCGGTTGCGGCCGTCGATAGGGTCGATTTCAGCGAAGCGAAGTCGGCGAGTCCGAAACGCGACATAAAATTCAATACCCATGTCGGCAGTGCCGAGACAATTTGCTGAAAATAGACGCCGAAATCAATTTGACCCGAGCGGATTTTTTCGTAAATCCCAGCGCCTTGCTGAAGCAGGGAAAGGGAAATTAACGTCAACGGCAGCAAAACCACTATTAAAAAAATCAGTAGCGTTGATAGCGCAGCGACAGTCGGGCGTTGTCCGGTCAGGCTCATCACGCGTCGGTAAAGCGGTGCAAAAAGGATTGCTAGCACGCTTCCCCAGAAAACGGCACCGTAGAATGGCAGAAGGATCCAGATAAATGCGATGGTGACGGCAATCAACAGCAGCAAAAAGGTTTTAGCGTGAAATGCCGGATGATTCATGAAGGGTCCTGTTAATGGTTCGGGCTTTCGATCCGATTGGGTGTCCGGCGTTGGCGACAAGATACTCAGCCGCGTGACAATATTGAGAAAATCATAAGCGAAATCTACCACGAACGGCGGTCAGCCGGGTGCCGCGATAGGTCTAAACTGATTCGACGTCACGCGGATTGGTCAGTTCTCAACAGTCCGACATGCAGCGTATAGTCATCACATGAAAATTCTCGACAAGCTTCAGACCGCTTGCGCGCTTCCGTATGCCGAACTGGTGCCTGCTGTGGCGCGTGCGGCGCTTGAGTTGGCAGCTGGCCAGATCGCGGCCCCGGAGCGTCAGGTGGTGACGATCGACAGCGCCAGTGTCTTGCTGAGCATGCCCGCCATTGGGCATGATATCGGCGTGACCAAGCTGATCACGGTTCATGGCAACAATGGGCAGCACGGTCTGCCGGCGATACAAGGTGAAGTGATCGTGTTCGACACGGCGACCGGACGCCGCATCGCATTACTGGACGGACCGACCGTTACGGCGCGACGTACTGCAGCAGTCAGCCTTCTGGGGATCCAGACACTGCTGCCGCGCATTCCGACTTCGGTACTCATCATTGGTACCGGTACGCAGGCGCTGGCGCACATCGAGGCACTGATTGACTACTTCGGTGTCGCGCGCTTCTGGATCGTTGGTCGAGACGCGGCGCGCACGCAACTCTTTTGCGACGCCGTGCAAAAACGGCATAGTCACGTGGCGGCAGTACCGATGGCGTTGGCGGCATTGCAGGCAGCCCTGCCGCCAATCGATGTGGTGATTGCGCTGACGACTTCCAGAACGCCCGTCATTCCGGTTCACATTGCGCCGTCGACGCTTGCCATCGGGGTCGGCGCATTCAAGGCTGACATGGCTGAAATCCCGCCGGGGCTAATCGATGCGCGCCAAGTGGTGGTCGATGATGTGTCGGGAGCGCGCCATGAAGCGGGTGATTTGATCCAGGCCGACATCGACTGGACCCAGGTGCGGTCGCTGGCGTCGGTACTGTCAAGCGGCTACGACGATAGCGCCGCAATTCCTTTGTTCAAGACGGTAGGGCAGGCGGCATGGGATCTTGCGGCTGCGCGGGTTGCGATCAGTTCACTGGACAATCGACAATAAAAAAGACTGCTGCCCTCGTCTGGAAGCAGTCTCCATGGTTAAGCACGCCAGGCTATTGCCGATTGCGATCATTCGGGTTGCGGTCCTGACGGTTCGGCGTGCCATCGCCATCACGATCACGGTCGCGCCGGTTGCGTACTCCGTCGCCGTCGCGGTCACGCGGCATGGCGCCCGGAACGGCTTCGCGGCCTCGGGGCAATGCGCCCGGAACCGCGCCCGGCGCGACTTCACGGCCACGAACCGAGCGATCCGGTATGCCATCGCCGTTGCGGTCGCGCTCGGCTCGGTCCGGCACGCCATTGCCATTACGATCACGCTCTGCTCGGTCGGGTACGCCATTGGCATTGCGATCGCGAGGAACGCGATCGGGACGGCGGTCGAACCGATTCGGAATGCCGTCGCCATCGCGGTCTCGGTCCAACCGGTTCGGAATACCATCACGGTCGCGATCACCGTTCGGACGGTAATTGCGCGGATCACCGCGATACACCGGCGCGCCATATACCGGGCGGCCGTATGCGGGATAGTCGTAATAGCCGGGATTGCCATAAATCGTGACGCCGCCATAGCCTGGCGAGCCGTAGACACCGCCGTAGCCAGGGCCGTCATAGATTGATCCGGACCCATAGACTGTCGTCGCGCTGCCATAGACGGCCGTATCGTTGTAGGGTACGCCATAGCCGACGCAACCCGACAGCAGAACGCCACTGGTGAATAACATCGCAATGTTTTTAATCCGAGAGCGTGGGTTTTTCATAATTCCTCTTGTAGTTGAACGTGTCCGGGCTAATTGCGGACAGAAGGCAACGACACTTTTTTTCGATTGTAGAGCAGTCCTGCCGGGCCGACTTCTTGCATGGTAGTCCGATGCAAATGCACTTTTACCCGGCAACCGGACTTCGATCAGTGGACTGAACTAGTCTCGATTCGACCGCAACACCCGATACCCGTTCGACGGCACTACGTTTGCTTACAACTACGATGGTCATCAGCAGAATTAATCGCTGACTAGTCAATGTATTGCGTCGTTGAAACGCGCCGAGATGTACAGCATAGGGACGAAATGACTTGGATTCGTCCTTCTTATCCATGTCTTGATTGCATTGCTGCCCTTGATAATGAGGTTAAGGATATTCCGGTTCCTGCCGTCTACAAGAATCTGCCGGGTACGTAAATCAAGCGGGGTCCACGATGGAATCGAATCAGGCAATGCGCAAAAATCTTCCTCTCCAGATCGACAATCGGGCAGATGACGTCCGGGCACCTGCGTTTGAAACCCGCGCACAGTCGGATGCCTCGGGCGGCATCGACCTGAAGACGATTCACGACGCTATCGGACGCGTGGAAGCCGAAGCACGCGCCACAGTCGCCGCCGAAAATCGCGCCCGTGCCGAGGCGCGTGCACGCAGCCTGGCCGAAGATTGTGCCAGAAGCGACGCCGAGGCCAGCGCCGAAGCGCATCAAAGCGCAAAAGCTGCCGAACTTGCCATTGCCGCAAGCCACGCCCGCCTGCAAGCGGAGCGCCATGCGCGTATCGCCAGTGAAGCCCTGACAGTGGCAGCCAACCATGAAATCCGGGATTTGCAGGCACGCACCGACGCCGATAACGCCGCCAGTGTCGCCGCCGCCGCGCGTTCCAGCGCCGCGCAGGAAGCGCGCCGCTACGCCGTTGAACAGGCGGAGATCGATGCCGATATCGAATCGACACTCGGCGCCGCCGCGCAACAGATGGCAAAGGAAGTCGAACAAGCGCGCTGGCATACTGCCGAGCGTATCGCCGCCGCACAGGCCGCACAGCATGAAGCGCAAGCGCGAGTACGGGCCGAATCGCGGATGACCGAACTGGCACGCAAACAGGAACTGCAAGAAAAAGCCGCACGTCATACCGCCGAACTGCTGGTCGACGCACGCGCCCGCACCCTCGAACTGGCCGAACGGCGGGAACAGGTCGATAGCCTGGCCCTAGCGGCGGCACTTCAGGCGGCGCCTGCCGAAGCGCGCGCGCTCGAAGATGCCCGCGCCCGAGGCGCGCTCGAAAAAGAGCACGAAGCCATGGCTCAGGCACGCGCCCAATCCGAGGAGCGGGCGCTCGCGTCACTGCAATTGCGCTTGCAAGCCGAACTCGATATGCAGGATCTCGCCTTGCGTCGCGAACATGCGGAAGGGCTGGCCGCCGTTGAGGCGCAGGCCCGTCTCGACGCTGAAATTCGCATCCATTCTGCAACGCAAGAGCGGATCGCCGTCGAACGCCAGCTGCAAGTCGCCGCCACGGCGCGCGTGGAGGCCGAGCACCTCGCCAATGCCCAGGCACAGGCGCGTATAGCAGTCGAGGCCCGGGCGGGAGATCAAGCTGGACTGCGTTTGCAGGCCGAGCAGCAAGCTACCAGCGCAGCGCTGGCGCGTGGTGCCGAAGAGCAGCACGCCGAAGCACTGGCCAGGGCGCGCGCCGAACTGGAGGTGACGGCGCTTGAGGCTGCCGCCGCATGCAACGCCGCCGAACAGCAAACACTTGCCGCCATCGCGCAGAGTGCCACGGCGCAGCGTGAAAGCGCCGATATCGCCGCAGAGCGTGCCCGCCAGACAGTGAAGATGGCGCATGCCGGGCAGGAACATGCACTGGCTGAACAAGATGCGCTGCGCGCGTCCCAGCTGAAAACAGCGGCGCATGAAAGCGCCGTCGCCGCTGCCGAAGCACGCACCGATGCCGATATCGAACATATCCAGGCGTTGTTCCTGCAGGCGCAGGGTGAAAATGACGCCCGTCTTGCGGCTGAAATCGAAACCGATGCTGTCAGGCTGGCCCTGACCAGCACAGTCGCCCATGCCCAACTTGCCAGCTCGGTGGCGCAGTGTGCACTTTTAAAGGCGCGCGAGGCCGCCGAGCTTGCCAATCTTGAAGGTCAGCGTGCGCTCGATGAAGAGCAGGCGTTGGCGCTAGTGCGGCAGCAATTAGAGGCCGAGCGTCAGCAAGCGGAACTCGCCGCCCACGCACGGCAGGCCGCCACCGAAAAACTGGCGTGGACGCAAGCAGCCCAAGCCCAATCGCAGGCGCAAATAGACGCCGACCGCGAGCACACAGAATTGATGCGCATGCAAGAAAAAGCCGCGCGTGAATTACGCTTGGCGCGCGATGCGGAGTCCACGGCCACCAGGCACCTTTTGGCCCAGACAGCCGAGCGTGCAGCGCTGCAGCGCAAATGCGCGCAGGCAGC
>JACMQD010000452.1 GCA_014377155.1 Herminiimonas sp. | reverse complement strand
GCCTTCATCAGCGAGCACGGTAGCTGGGACAGGTCACCGTTGAGCGGCTACGAAGTGAGCTATGTCCGTTTCGTGGACGGGCGCCCGACCGGTCAGAAAATGCCTGTCGTCACCGGCTTTACCTCCGCTGACGAGAAGTCCCTCTTCGGCGCTCCCGTCGGTCTTGCACAAGCGACGGATGGCTCTCTGTTGGTTGCCGACGACGTCGGAAATACGGTGTGGTCTGTTTCTGCCAGTGGGCAATGATAACGTTATGCCGCCCGTCTACCGCGTCGCTGCATTGCACCGTCCGACTCGATCCTATCGATTGTGTTGATCTTCGTCTTATTTTAGAATAACCTCACGAACGAACCCATCTGGCCTTGGGTTGAACTTCGAGTGGGGTCTGCTACCTACGTCTTCAAAATACACGCCGGCACACTTACCGCCACGATCCTCACTTGCCGACCGATTATAGCGATCGGTGCGGCGGCAGATCCGACTGCAACCGTGGCAAAGCTTCAGGAGGCGATATTGTGGATGGCGTAGGCAGCGAGAATTTCGACGAGCCGCAGGCGGGCAAACTGGTCAAGCGACACCGGCTTTCCACGCGCGTTTGGCACTGGCTCAATGTTGTCACCGTCTTCATCATGCTGATGAGCGGGTTGACGATTTTTAACGCGCACCCCCGGCTCTATTGGGGTAGCTATGGCGCTAACGAGGATTCGCCCTGGCTGCAGATCGATGAAGAAAATGATCGCGGCTTTCTTCAGATCGGCGATGCGCAGATCACCACCACCGGAATTCTTGGCGTGTCGCTTGATGCGAATGGCGAGTCGAGTACGAACGCGTTCCCGCATTGGGCGACGATTCCCGGTTTTTACAGCCTCGCTGTTGGTCGCCTATGGCATCTCTTTTTCGCTTGGATATTCGTTCTGCCGATCCTGATTTACTGGATATGGAGCTTTGCCAACCGCCATGTGCAACGCGACCTCGCACCGCGGTCTGAGGAGCTGAAGCCGCAGCATATCTGGCAAGATATCAAGGATCATGCGCGCCTCAGATTTCCAACCGGGACGGCGGCACTGAAGTACAACATCTTGCAAAAGCTCACCTATCTGTTCGTACTCTTCTTGCTGATACCGGCCATCTTAGTAACCGGCCTTACCATGTCGCCGAGCATGGATGCCGCGTGGCCGTGGCTGCTCGACCTGACCGGTGGACGACAATCGGCGCGCTCGATTCATTTCATCTGCGCCTTCCTGATGACCGGGTTTATCATCGTGCATCTCGCGATGGTGATACTTGCCGGCCCCATCAACGAAATCCGCTCGATGATCACCGGCCGCTTTCGGATTCCAAAAAAACGCAATGACGAAATGACGCTAACGCATAAGGAGAATGTCTGATGCCCATCGATATCGGCCGCCGCAAACTGATTCTGAGTCTAGGCGGCGGCTTACTCGTCAGCGGGTGCGACAGTTGGAGCAGCAGCGAGTCCGTGCAGCGAGTCCTTCATTCTTCCGAAGGCTTGACTACGGGCGCGCAGCGGCTCATTAGCAGCAATACGGCACTGGCCCGTGAATTCAGCGTGGCAGAGATGTCCCCGGTTTTTCGATCGAATGGCAACAGCACTGCCGACACGCCCGAATATCGGGCCATGCTCGCCAATGGCTTCGCCGATTACCGACTGCGTATCGGCGGGCTGGTCGAACGCCCGCTGGAGATTTCGCTAGACCAGTTGCGCGCAATGCCGAGCCGCACGCAGATTACGCGCCATGATTGCGTCGAGGGCTGGAGTGCGATCGGGCAATGGACCGGTCCCCAACTCTCCCATGTGCTCGATCTGGCGCGGCTTCGTGCTGATGCCCGCTACATCGTATTTTATTGCGCCGACAGTTTCGACGGTACGCCGTATTATGAAAGCATGGACCTCGCCGACGCTTATCACCCGCAAACGATTCTCGCCTATGGCATGAATGGCAAGACGCTGCCCGAAGCGCATGGTGCGCCGATCCGCATACGCAACGAACGTCAACTCGGTTACAAGCACGCAAAATACGTGATGGCAGTCGAGGCTGTAGCAAGCCTTGCCAATGTCTACGCCGGCAAGGGTGGCTATTGGGAAGATGTCGGGAATTACGCCTGGTATGCAGGAATTTAAAATCCACCCACTTCGTCACCGACACGGATGTGTTGGCGCTCGGAGTGGGCTCAGGTCCAAGCATTCGCCACCAGCACGACGCTGAGCTCGCCGGCGCCAACTTATTTAAGGATACACATGCCCAATTATCAAAAATCCCCTGAAGCCATTGCCGCACTGACGCCGGAACAATACCGCGTGACCCAGCAAAATGCGACTGAACGCCCCGGCACCGGCGCCTATCTCAATAACCATCAGCCCGGCATTTATGTCGATATCGTTTCGGGCGAACCATTGTTCGCTTCGTCCGACAAATACGAGTCGGGTTGCGGCTGGCCGAGTTTTACCAAGCCAATCGCAGCGGCGCATGTCAGCGAGATCCACGACGACGCTCACGGCATGGTCCGCACGGAAGTCCGCTCGACTCATGGCGACAGCCATCTTGGTCATGTGTTTCCGGATGGTCCGGTCGATCGCGGCGGCCTTCGATACTGCATCAATTCGGCGTCGTTGCGATTCGTCCACCTTGACGATATGGAAGCCGAAGGCTACCGTGATTACCTTAATCAAGTGGAGAATTTTAAATGACAAAACAGCGCGCAATCCTCGCCGGAGGATGTTTCTGGGGCATGCAGGATCTGATCAGGCGTTACGACGGGGTGATCTCGACACGGGTGGGTTATTCCGGCGGCGATGTGCCCAATGCGACTTATCCCAATCACGGAACCCATGCGGAAGCGATCGAAATCGTCTTCGATCCCGAACGCATCAGCTATCGGAGCTTGCTCGAGTTCTTCTTTCAGATTCACGACCCCACGACCTTGAATCGCCAAGGAAATGACCGTGGTGTGAGCTATCGGTCGGCGATTTTCTACACCAACGATGAGCAAAAGCGGGTGGCGCTGGACACGATCG
>JACMQD010000451.1 GCA_014377155.1 Herminiimonas sp. | reverse complement strand
ATCCGGCACCCGCGCCGCGATCGCCTGGTCGGCAGGAGGAACAGGAGCGCAAGCGCATGGAAGACATCTACCGAGGTTAATTGAGCGTAGTCGCGCAGGACGGCGGGCTCAGGCAGTGGTGTTGATCTTCGTCCCGATCGTCTGGCCGGTGGTGTTCACCGCCGCTTTCGGTTCCTCGACTTTTTGCACGTTTTCCGTTCGTACTTGGGCGCTGCGCCGGTTTTCCTGTTCGCGTACTTCGGCAGGCTCCGGTTGCTGGCGGACGGCCTGGGTGGCGATCGTTGTTGTTGGAGAAACGCCGGATGTGGCCATGGTCGCTACCTTTCTATGGTATTGAATTATAGAAACATATTAGCCGGTTTTCGGTATTTGTAAAGATGTCATGCAGATGGGCGCCCCGGCAAGCGGTTGGCAGGCTTGCGGTATTTCGGTCGACGCGATGCGCGTCAGGTGATGCCCGGCGCTTTGAGATGTTTTTTGACGCCATCTTCCTGCAGTATGTCGCCCCATGATTCAAGTCGGTAAATGTCACCGATTTTGGTGAGCTTGACCCCGTACTGTTCGCGGAGCCGCAAGGCCTGCTCATCGATCGTAATGCGATCCAGGCTGGTCAGGTCGGCTATTGCTGAGACCGTTGGACGCTCGAGCAAATCGATTGCTGCGAGCAGCACGAAAAGCCGTCGCGCATCGCCATTCGGATATTGTGGTACGCCAAAATCATTTGTCGTCATGAACATGGATGATCCTTTGCAGATAAGGCATCGGTTATTTTAGGTCAGAATTTGCTTTTTGCGAACAATGCCGCTAGCGCCTGAATGCCGTATTTGCGTCGCGTTGCTAGCAGCTCTGCAAGAGCCGGTCCGTATTTTGCTATGGGTTAATTATTGCGCCTATTGATTGCCTGATGCACCAAGCCCGTGCGCAAAATGACGACTGCTATAATCGTCGCAACTTTTTAGAACGTCCTGTCATGAACGTGCACACGATAGTGCGCGTCCTCGCGGGTGCACGGGTACCGCATACAGGTTACGGCTGTCGCCATTCGAGTCCGATTTCATCCACACGTTTCAATTTCCGACACATTCATAAAGGAGAACGCCATGTTTGCTTTTCTAAAAAATCGAACGATGATGCTCGCGCTCGCTTCGTCGCTTGCGCTTTTTGGTTGCGGCCAGAAGGATCAGCCCAAGCCGGCCGCGACTGCGCCGGTTGCCGTTGCGGTGCCGACGCCTGCCGCTGCCGGGCCGCTCAAGGTCGCGTTCGTCTACGTCGGCCCGGTCGGTGACGGCGGCTGGAGTTTTGCGCATGACCTCGGTCGCAAGGCGGCCGATGCGCAATACGGCGACAAGATCAAGACCACGTTCGTCGAGAGCGTGCCGGAAGGTGCCGATGCCGAACGCGTGTTTCGCGATCTGGCAACGCAGGGCAACCAACTGATTTTCGGTACCTCGTTCGGCTACATGGAGCCGATGCTGAAGGTTGCCAAGGAATTCCCGAACGTAAAGTTCGAGCATGCAACGGGCTACAAAACTGCGCCGAATCTGGGCGTTTATGAAACCCGGACCTATGAAGGCGCTTACCTCGCCGGTGTCGTCGCCGGCAAGATGACCAAGACCAACAAGCTCGGCGTCGTCGGTTCGATTCCGATTCCCGAAGTGATCCGCAACATCAATGCGTTCACACTCGGCGCGCAGTCGGTGAACCCCAAAGTCACAACCCGCGCGGTCTGGATTAACAAATGGTTTGATCCGGGCAAAGAACGCGAAGGCGCGCTGGCGCTCATCGGTCAGGGCGTCGACGTGCTGATCCAGAACACCGATTCGCCGGCGACGTTGCAGGCAGCCGAAGAAAAAGGCGTGTACGCCTTCGGCTGGGATTCCGACATGGCCAGCTACGGACCGAAAGCGCATTTGGGTTCGGCTGCGATCGACTGGGCCCCCTACTATAAAAAAACGATCGGCGATACCTTGGCCGGTAACTGGAAGCCAGGCGATTTCTGGTGGGGCGTGAAGGAAGATTCGATCAGGATCGCCTCGCCGGGCGCGATGCTTCCGGCCGACGTCAAGACCCTGCTCGATGAAAAAACCGCGATGATCAAGGACGGCAAGCTGCATCCTTTCCAGGGACCGTTCTCCGACCAGAGCGGCAAGGAAGTCATGGCCGCTGGCAAGACGCTCGAAGGCAAGGATCTCAAAGGCATCAATTTCTACGTCAAAGGTGTGGAAGGTACGATTCCGAAGTAATCGACCCACCTGTCATCGAATTCACCAAAGGCGCCATACCAAAAGCCACTCGCCACTTCGTACACTGAACCCCAAAAGTTGGACATCCACTTTCGGGGTTTTTTCATGTCTAAGTATTCAACGTGACCCGACGTCATACCAAGGGCGTTGCCCAGCATCCAGATGAAAGCTGGTCAATGGATTTCGTGTTGGATGGTGTCGTTGACGGTCGTTGCTTGATCATCCTAAATTCCTCAGTTGACCGCTTGCTTTTATCTGAATAGCCGCATGAACATTGACTTTTCCTCGTCCGATGCGCTTTACCGACTGGGTGAGAGCGCTACAGGCGCGATTGAACACTTTTCCGGCCCTCTGGCGTTTTCGGCACTCCTGCGAAGTACCCTTCTCCTAGCGGAATGCAGTCCGCGTCGTCGTCGCGCCTAGCCAGAGAACCGGAAAAATGCACACTCGCACCTGTCCAACTGAGGAATCTAGGATCATGCTTTGATAGAAATCGGCTGCTCTACAAAAACCAGATGTTTGTCATCGCGCAACATAATTTCGAATGCCGAAGATGGCACTGGCCGACTGAAATAGTATCCCTGTATTTCGTCGCAGCCATGTCTGCGCAGATAGTCGAGCTGCTCCTGGGTTTCGACACCTTCGGCGACGACCCGCAAATTCAGGCTATGGCCCATCGCAATCACCGCAGTGGCGATCATGGCATCCTTGGCGCTTTTCGTGATGTCTGTAATGAAAGCGCGATCGATTTTGACGAAATCGAAGGGGAAGTGTTTCAAGTACGCCAGCGACGAAAAGCCTGTCCCGAAATCATCCAGCGCCAGTTTGATGCCTTTGTCCTTCAAGAGCTGAAGGTTGCGCGTGGCTTCATCCGGGTCGCTCATTACGACCGATTCGGTCAATTCGAACTCAATATATCTTGACGCCAGTTGGTGCCGGTGGATCGCCTCGTCGATAGTGAGCAGCACTAGCCCTTTGTTGAGCTGGACTGCCGACAAGTTTACTGCCACCGGAACAATTTCTACACCTTGTGCCAACCATGCCGTTTGCTGTGCGCACACTGCATCAATGATCCAGGCGCCGATTGCCAGGATCAGTCCATTTTCCTCGGCCATTGGAATGAATTGATCTGGCGGCACCATGCCGCGTTCTGGATGTTGCCATCGGATCAGCGCTTCTGCACTGACAATGCGTCCGCTGACCAGATCGACGCGCGGTTGATAATGCACGGCGAATTGCCCTGTATCGAGTGCAAGTTGCAGCTCTAACTTCAGCGCCGCTTTGGCAGCGACTGCGGCGTTCATCTGCGACGCATAATACAGATATTGCTGGCCTGAAGACTTGGTATTTTTAAGGGCAACTTCGGCATGCTTGAACAACGTCTCTGCATCGCGTCCATCGCCTGGCGACAAAGCAAAACCGGCACGGGCAGTAACAGTGATTTCTTTTCGATCAACAAGAAAGGGGCGGTCGAGCGCGGCGAATATTTGCTGTTCCAGCACTGCCGTCACCGCTTTCTGTATGCCGGACCCGGCAATCGCAAATACGTCGGCGCCAACACGCGCGAGGCTGAATGACTCATCCATCGTCGCCCGCAGCCTATCGGCGACTTGCATCAACACCGCATCGCCCGCATGACGCCCTCGTAGATCATTCAATTGCGAAAAGTGATCCAGATCGAGCAAGACCACACAGACCACGCCGTCGTAATGATGGGCGCCTTGCAAAAACTGTGTCAGACGGTCCTGGAACAGCATTTTGTTGGGCAGTCCGGTCAGTACATCGTAATAGGCCAGATAATTGAGTTTTTCTTCCTTGTCGATAAGCCGCAGTCCGAATGACAAGTCACCCGCCAATTCATTGAGCAGCTTCAGTTCTTCCACGTCGAAGGCACCAATTTCGTCAGAGAACAGCGTCATGACTGCGACGGCCCGACCGTCCAGTATCAGCGGAAAGGCTGCGAGCGATTGGCAACCACTTTCCAGCAATGTATCCTTGTGCGGCAGCATGGCGTCCATGCTGATATTGTTGCACGTGACGGGCCGCAGTTCACGCATTGCGACGTTCCACGGGGCATGGTGCGCAGATAGGCCGGAGTGGGCAGCATTACGGATTTTTTCTGTATCGCCTGGCTTGCTGCTCGCGCAGACGAGCACCTGTTTATCGAGCGGCTCCAGATCGATGGTGCCAATCAAGGCCGCACTGAATCCGCCGAGGCCGACGGCAATCCGGCACGCCTCCTGAAACAGCGCATTGCGATCATGAATCCTGACAATCGCCGAGTTGATCCCGCTTAATACCGCAAAAAACCGGCTCAGGCGGGCGACCTTCCGCTGCTGCGCTTTTTGTTCGGTAATATCCTGAATCGTATGAAACCAGCGTTTTTCGGCAGTCGGATCGGTCGCGCTCAGCAGCGGTTCGATCACATGATGCAATTCGATCGTTGCGCCATCGCTGCGCCGCCGTAACGGATAGCTGACTTCCATTCTCCTGCCGAATTGACCTGCGGCGTCGACGCTTAACGTAAACCTTGCCTGATCCTCCAGACCGATGATGTCATTCCATGCCTCCAGCGTCCTCGGCATGTCGGCCTCCGTGACGCCAATCAGATGCGGCATGGTCTTTGACCAGCTCTGGAATACGCTGTTTTTACCGAGAATGAT
>JACMQD010000450.1 GCA_014377155.1 Herminiimonas sp. | reverse complement strand
GCCATTTCCAGACCCGGCTCGTCACTGAAGGCGCCGCCCATGCCCGGATGAATAAACGCGGCCCACTTGCCGGTGGCGCGGTGCAGGCACGGCGGGAGTTCGGTAATTTCATGGTCCACGTTGGCCGAAAGACCGGCGTCGTCGGGTAGCCGAAGGTCGCTGTTTTCTTCGCGGGGAAAATACGATTTGTGCACCAGCTCCACAAACCGACGGACTTGTGCCGCCGGTATCGGGGACGCGACCGACAGCCACAGGCGATAGCTGGTCGCGCCTGAAATGCTCACAGCCGGCGCCGGCAGCGCCAACTTCTCCTGCAATGCATTCGCCACGGCACAGAGGGTGCTCCAGTAGCGTGCGCCGTTGCCGTCTGCCACGCCATCGAACGCGATGACGATGACACGTGTCAGACCTGCATCGTCGACCAGATCAAGGGCAAGGGTTTTGTCACCGCGCAGGTGCTGCGCAAATACTGTCGGCGATAGCGTTTCCCGAGCGAGACTGCGCGTGCCATCCGAGCCTTGGTCGTAGACCATCTGATCGCGCAAAAGGTAAAGCCGGTTCAGTTCTGAAATAAGTTTTTGCATCCGTATGTCCCTAGGTCGCAGCGCCAATCCGGCCGCCAATAGTGCGCACCTTAACCGATTATCGCGACACCGGCGCGGCCGATCCGTCGAAATTCGGTACTGCACGAGCAGCGCTGGCGTGGCTGTGCGAAATGTTAAAAAAATTCACAAAAAAGATTCCCTAGGGCAACTTAAATGCTAGAGTGGTGTCGCGTTCACAAATAAAAACGCACTGCCGCCGTTCTTTCCACTACGAATTGCGTCACTGGCTCGATGTCGGTCGACGTCTTTTTCAGGACTCTGGTCATGGATATTTCTAGAACTGTAAAGCTGCTGGCGGTGACGTCGGCGCTGGTGTTTCCTTTCGCCGCGATGGCCGAATACAAAGTGTTGGTGGGCGTCGATCCTGCCGATGAAGTGGGCAAGCAAAATCTCGCTGTGGCGACTTCGCCGACACCTTCGTTGACAGCGGCGATGGGTGCGCAGGTTCTATTGAGGCAGACCTCCGACCTGACCGATGTCATGCGCGCATCGCGTACCCAGGAAAACGACATCGTCATCGGCCCTTCGCACGTGGCTGCCTCGGCGATCAGCCACAACTACCAGTTGATCGCGCGCGACAATCGCAATGCCCAGTTCGTGCTGCTGGTGCGCAAGGATATCGAAAAAATCGAACAACTTGCCGGTCGTCGCTTGTACCTGACACAGCAGGATTCAGTGCGCGCGTATCTTGCCAAAGGCTTGCTTAACGAAGCCGGTTTCGATTTGACTACATTCAAGCAAATTGTCTTCGGCAAAACCAGCGGCGCCGGCATGCTGGCGCTGACGTCGAACCTGGCCGATGTCACCGTTGCAGATCAGGAGGAAGCCCAAGTCTGGATGAAGGCCAATCCCAACGTTGCCCGGATTCTCAAATCGACCCGGCAGGTACCTGGAGGTATGGCAATGATGGTGCGTAAATCGATGCCGGATGGCGAACGCAAGAATCTCCTGAAATGGATCGCTTCGCCGGAGGCTGCACTGGCAGGATTCGGCAAGCTGCAAGTGGCGACCGCTACCGACGACGAGCAATACCGTTACATTGCATCGCTCGGGATTCTGACACCGGCCAGTCTGGAAGGTGTCACGCGCGTAGCCAGCGAGGAAGTCGCCAAGCTGATCGCCGCGGGTGCGGTGGCGGTCGACACGCGAACTGCGAAAGAATTCGATCAGGAACATATTGCGGGCGCCGTACATGCGCCCTATATCGAGCGCAGCCTGAAGGACCGTAATTATGATCCACGACTCGATGATTTTTCCGCTCTTGGCAATCTTTCGCTCGACAAGCCGCTGATTTTTTTCTGCAACGGTCCGGAATGCTGGAAATCGTACAAGGCGTCGAAAATGGCGCAGGCCAGGGGTGCCAAGCAGGTTTACTGGTATCGTAGCGGCATGCCGGAATGGCGTGAAAAATCCATGCCGGTCGCCAAGAACATCCGTGCTGCTGCAGCCACCACCGTCGCTTCCAAATAATGCTACTGCGGTGATAGATAAAGGCCTGCCGAGGTATCGGCAGGGCTTTTGATTTTGACCAACGGCGAATCAGCCTGCGGTTGCCATGTCTACTTGCCTGCAACCCCTGACACATACTTTGCCAGCAGTCTGATCTGGTCATCGGTCAGATTGCCATAAGCAGGCATCTGGCCGATGCCGTTGCGCACCGCTTGTTCGACCCGTGCGGCATCCGGCTTGAGTTCGTCGAGTACCGGCCCGATTTCACCCGTGGCGCCCGCATGCTTGAGCGTATGGCATAGCGCGCAGGCAGGTACCGCCGACTGGGTGAACAGTTTTTGCCCTGCGCTGAGGTCCTCTGCGACAGCCGCGTGGTCGATCAGGAGCGTCAGCATCGCAACGCCTATCCAGCCCGCAGTTTTGCGAAAACGATTCATCGGAATCCTCAAGCGACCGTGATTTGCAGCGCATGGTCGCGCCAGCTGGCATTATTGTAGCCGCCGGTATTTTCGATGCTGCGCTCGGCCTGGCGGATGCCCTGAGAATCGGTTGCGCGGCTGGCAATTCTGTAAGTACCGGGTGCGAGACGCACGCTCAGCACGAATTGTCGCCATGCATAGCGTCCCAGATCCGGGCCGACGAATCGCGCTGCCATCCAGGTTTCGCCACCGTCGGTCGATACGTCCACCGACTGTACTGCGTTGATGCCGCCGAATGCGACGCCCTTGATCAGGGTGACGCCTGCCGGTACCACGCCGCCTTCCGGTGCAGGGGAATTGATCCAGGACTTGGTCGATAATTCCCAAACGGAGGGCTGGCTCGGATCGCCTTTTTGCCCCATCGGCGAAATGCGGTAACCGGTTTTCTGGATTGCGGCATCGGTCTGCTCTGCCGTAAAGGCCAGGCGTTTGATGTATTTCACGTTATTGACACCGGTATAGCCGGGAACGATCAGCCGCAGCGGCCCACCGTGGGCCAGCGGAATCGGCGCCCCATTCATCTCCCATGCCAATAACGCATCGGCCATCGCCTTGACCGGAACGGAGCGCTCGACCATGACACTTTTCGGATCGATTCCTTCCGGGATTTTTTCGCCGCCGGTGCCCGTCATGTAAGGCATGCCGTCGATCATGCCACCCAAAGCTTCGACGACCGCACGCACTGGAACGCCGCTCCACACCACGCAGCCTGCAGCGCCCACTGCCCAGCCGGTACCGCTGGCCTTGTTAGGAAACAACCCACGTCCGTTGCCCGAGCATTGCAGTACCATCGGCGTGGTTTCCAGTCCCATGCGCTTGAGCTGCGCGACTGTCAGCGTGCGCGGATTGCGCACACCCTCGATACTGACTTCCCAGCCATCGCGGTCGACGACGATGGCGGCGTCAGGTGCCGGCAGATTGTTGCGGATATACAAATGCTCGGCCGGCGTGATGATGCTCGTGCCGAATGCGGCACGTCGGGTTTCGAGCGTGCTGGACGTATGTACGATCATTGCGGCCGCGTCCTTCCAGGCCACATACGGCGGCAGCGGCTTGACCGCCGCGCCCGTGGCTTGCGCCAAGGCGGTCTTGGTAAAGCCGGCCAGGCCGGTTGCGGCCAGTGCCGCGACGCCACCAGCGAGTAAATTACGCCGCTGCGGATTGCCTACCTGAAGTTCGGATTTGGGTGCTGAAAATTTTGCCATCATCGCCTCATCGTGAAATCGGACTTATGACCCACTGATCTAGCGCGGGTCGACCCGAATTCATTATGCGGAAAATGTTTCGCCAAGGCAATTAAAACGTCACCTTTTGCTACACGGTTTTTTAACCTTCCGCTGCACGCAACAGAAGGTGATTTAAATGGCACGATATCGATATCGATATCGATATCGATGCCGGTCAGACGCCGCGCGTGTGCGTTGACACGGCGATATGCAGTGCATGCATCGACGTCCGCGCCACTTTGCACGAGGTGAGCATTAGAGAACAGCGTTTATCGCAAGGCATAGTCGATTGCAATGCCACCGAACACGGCTGCACCGAGCCAATTATTGTGACGGAATGCCCCAAAGCACCGCATGCGGACTCGCTCTCGAATCAGGAAATAGT
>JACMQD010000449.1 GCA_014377155.1 Herminiimonas sp. | reverse complement strand
GTCGACCATCTATGCCATGCGCCCAATCCGCTGGATGAAGAGCAGGCCCTGAAGATCGCCCACATGCTGGGCGCGATGGATGGCCAGGTCAATGCGGAACTCACCGATCCGTCGGCGCTGCGACCGGTACTGGCCACGCCCGACGATGTGGCGCTGGTGATTCCGGACGACGCGGACCCAAGGATGCTGGAAGGCTTTTATACCGAAGCGCCAGAGCAGACGCGTTATCTGGTGAGGCTGGCGCGCAATATGGCGGCCGGCGAGGGCGACAGCTCGGACCTCGTGGCTGCGAAGCGGGTGGTCCATACGCTCAAGGGCTCCGGCTCGATTATCGGCTTGCGCGGCCTGACCTCGCTGAGCCACCATCTGGAAGATATTCTGGAGCACTTTGAACGCAATCAGTCACAGGTGGCCAAACCGGTCGCCGATGCACTGCTGGATGCCGCCTTCTGCCTCGAACAGATGGTCGGTTACCTGGCAGGGGCCGACGACTATCCGCAACAGGCGCAGTCGGTCTTGCAAGTGGTACTGGACCTGGCCAACCGGATTGATCGCGGCGAAATCATCGAAATGCCGGTAGTACGCGTGGGTGCCCTGGTGGCGAGCCAACCATCGTCTTCACCAACGGCCACGTTCGTCTCTTCCCACCAGCTGGCCTCCCCCGCTCCGGGCACGCAATCGATCGTGATCAATGGCGTGAGCACGGCATTGCGCGTCAGTGTTGAACGGATCGACGAGCTGTTTCGCGTCTCCGGCGAAGTGTCGGTGCATACGGCAGCGATGGAAGTCCGGCTGAAGGCATTGACGGAAGGCGCACGGGCTTTGCTGGCGCAGAATCTGCGGGTACAGAAGCGTCTGTTCGAGCTCGAAACCGTCGTCGACATCCGCGCGCTGACCGTCACCGGCAACCGTGGCGGGCCAACGGAGACGGCGGCCTTCGATCCGCTAGAAATGGATCAGTACAACGAGCTCCACAGCACCTCGCGGGCGCTGTCCGAGGAAATCGCCGACTCCCGCACGCTGGCACTGCATCTGGATAATGAAATCGCCGGGATTGCCGGTTTGCAGGCGCGTCAGCAACGCCTGAACAAGGATATGCAGCATCTGGTCATCGGTACCCGCATGACCGAAGTCGGCGTGCTCGAATCGCGCCTACAGCGTACCGTGCGTGCCACGTGCCAGGCTACCGCCAAGGAGGCGATCCTGGTCATGGAGGGCAACGCCACGCTGGTCGACAGCGAGGTCCTGAACCGCCTCGCCGAGCCGCTGCTGCATCTGTTGCGCAACGCCGTCGACCATGGCCTTGAGCGCCCGGACGAACGCATGGCCATGCACAAGCCACCGGTCGGTACGGTCATGTTGAGCTTCGCGCGTCAGGGACAGCAAGTGGTTCTGCGTTGCCGCGACGATGGCGCCGGATTGGATTTGCCGGCGATTTACGATCGTGCGCTGACGCGTGGTCTGATCTTGCCGGAGCAGATACTGAGCGACCAGGAAATCGCCCGGCTGATCCTGCTGCCGGGGTTCTCGACGCGCGACGTGGTCAGCGAAGTTTCCGGCCGCGGTGTCGGCCTGGACGTGGTCGCCGACTGGGTCCGGTCAATGAATGGCGCCATACGCATCAGCTCGCAACCGGGTCTGGGATGCACGATCGAGATGCGCTTCGCCGCATCGCTGTCGACGGTGCAGTCGTTGATCGTCGAAGTCGCCGGCCAGCGTTTCGGCCTGCCCTCGGTGCAGGTCGAGCGGGCGATTCCGCGCGGCGTGGGCGTGTTCGAGAACCTCGGCGGCCAGCTGATCTATCGCCACGACAAGCGTGCCTATCCGGCGCTGCTGCTGGCTGCGCTTTCGGGTCTTGCAGTCGACGCCGGCAAGGCCATGGACGAATACGACGCCGTCATCATCCGCCTCGACGACAAGGTGCATGTGCTGGCTGTCGATCGACTGATCGATGCACGCGAACTGCTGGTCAAGAGTCCGGGCCGTTTTGCCCGGCATGTGTGTGGCGTGGCGGGGTTATCGATACTGGGTGACGGTGCGGTTGCGGTCAATCTCGATCTGGCGCAGCTGCTGGCGGGTACCGGGCGCCAGCTGGCACCGCGCGTGGCTACTACCTTGTCATCAGTGAGCAAGCCGGCGCTGCTGTCGGTGCTGATCGTCGATGATGCGCTGTCGGTACGCACCTCACTGCTGCAGCTGGTGCAGGACGCCGGCTTTCGCGCCGAAGTTGCGCGCGATGGCATCGATGCCATCAACACGCTGCGCACCTTCCGCCCGGACGTGGTGTTGACCGACCTCGAAATGCCCAACATGAACGGCGTCGAACTGACCTCGCATATCCGCGGCCGCGACGATCTCAAACGCATGCCGATCATCATGATTACGTCGCGCTCGCAGGACAAGCACCGTCAATTGGCTGCCCAGGCCGGTGTCGATGCCTATTTCACCAAGCCCTACAATGACAGCGAGTTGCTGCAAACGATACGCAGCGCGATCGCTGTGTGACCTTTCAGAAAGCACGTCCATGGCTTCGAATTCCGTCTCTGCATCGACACCCGCGCTGCGCGGCAACTACGTGCTGCTACGTGCCGATTCGCTGCGCCTGCTGCTACCCCGGCATGAAGTAGGCGCCGCAGAATATCTGGCGAGCCCGCTCCAGGCGTCCGACGCTGCCGGCATGCTGCGGCAGGCAAACGACCCGGCGCATCGGCGCTTTGCGGCGTTGTCGGCGCAGATGACACTGTTGCCACAGTGTCCGGTAGATCGCTTCGTGCTCACGACACTGGGCGACGACGATGATGATCTCGGCTGGTGCTGGAACGACATCAAGGTGTTGATCGACGTCGAGCTCCGCCCCCGACCAGTGCCGGCGGTCCTGATGGCGCCCTATACGCCGGTCGACTGCTTCGTCGATCACGATGGCGAGATTGCCTTCCTGTCCACGGCCCAGCGGCTGCGGACCTACGCGTTCACGTCGAGGAGTTACGCATGAACATGCATCAGCCAGCAGTCATGTCGGGTTTCCTGTCGCACCGATCGCGTAGCGAGGTCGTTGCCACGCTCGCGCCAAAGGCCACCGCGCGCCTGCTTGAATACGCCCCGGGCTACTATGTCGCCCTGCCGACGCATACCACGCTGGAACTGATCGAACATCCCGCGATCATCGCAGTTCCCGGCAGTGCCTACTATGGCTGCGGATTACTGGCGTGGCAGGAATGCCACCTGCCGGTCATCAACGTCGATACGCTGTTACGCGCCTATCAGGAAACACCCGCTCTCGGGCCGCCGCGTTATGCGCTGGTAGTCGCCTACCAGCGCGCGCCGGGCAATCCGCTCGAACACGGCGCCCTGGCCCTGACAGCATTGCCCGAGACCGTTGAAGTCGGTGACGACGCCTGGTGCGCCCTGCCGGCAGACAGCGATATCTGGCCGCTTCTGTCGTTATCGTGCGTGCAGCATGCGCGTCTTGCGGTGCCGATTCTTGATACCGCGCGTCTGTTCCGGTCCTATCACGGATAGAGCAAAGCGTTATTGCAGGATTTTCAGAGAAGATCGGCATACCATATGCCGATTACGATCGAGCAGCACCGGCTGCCGAAGCATGGCTGACGAAAAGGTCGTAGGCTTCAACAATATTCAACACTTAATATTACGGTAACAATGCAATGCTAGGCTTCGTGTCCGATCGAAAGATCGCCACCTCACCGGAGCCCCCGCATGAAATCAGCCTGCCTGATCGTTGTAACCTGTCTTGCGACCCTCACTGCCGGTTGTTCGCGGCCTGACCCCACGCTCAGCAGCATCGATGAAACCATCCCCAAAATCACGATCGTCGCCAAACGGCTGACCGAAGAACAGAAACGTGATTACGACGACGAAATGCTGCGCGCTAAAATTGATTTAGCGCAACGATGAACAGGTCGGCAGGGGATTTTTTTATTCCAATGATGAAATAACAAAAAACTCGTTGCTGATTTGATCATCCAATCAAGCTGGACTGAGCTTTCAACGGTAGGCCGCCATGTCGCTTATGCTGCGCGTTTCGGTCGGCGTCGGACCGGGGCTGTACTTCGCTTCGCGCAAAGCACCCGATGCCGATGGCGAAACGGCATCACGCGTTGCCGCGCTGGTGTCGGTCACGGCGGCGTATGTCATCAACCCGGATTGGACAGGACGATCGATCTGAAACCGCGCTGATACGCGTTGCAGCGGCGACAGCGATGTGATCTTCTTCGGGCTGGGATACCGGTTCTGACAGATTTTTGAGACCTGCTGCCGGAGCCGCTTCCTCGTACGATGCGGTGCAATGCGATACGAAGAGTTATCACTTGAGCTGCAGCAGCACGCTCCAGTATTGCAGATTAAAATTCTCACGCGTGCATGCCTTGCCGATTGCACAGGGCTGTGACGGAGGGGCTGGACTGGCGTCGGGATGATGAGTGCGCGACAGCCGATTTGCCGCATCCAGTTTCAATGTACGCCGCGTAACCGACTGCAGGACGTTGCCACCTACGGTGTCCATTTTATTCGCAGCCAGGTCGACCTCGATCACCACGTCGCAATGCGAAGCAACGGCAAAACCGGCATCGTTGACCGCGTCTTTCCAGTCATCGAAATTTTTCAACGGTGACGTGCCGCGTGAGTAGCACAGCAGGTCGCCGGGTCTGGGCGTCGTGGTGCGCGGGTCGCATGCGCGAAATGCATAGTCCGGTGGCGCCTGAAACGCGCGCTGGATGTAGAACGCATGTGCCGCAGAATAGCGAAACTGCTGATTGCTGAGCTGTGCCGCGTCCATCACGTACGCGATGAAGGCCGCCGACCAGGCCGCATCGTTGATCGCGGCGCGTACCGCCGCTTGCGCCAATGCCGCGCGAATGGCCGGATCGTTGACCTGGTTTTCGCTCAGCAGGGTACGCATGTCGATTTCACGCAGGCGGCCGACGCTGTCGGCATTCTCCAGCAGGCCCGGAAGATACAACACTTTGCGCGACAGCGCTTCACCGGCGGCGTGGCGCTCCAGCGCCTGCCAATACGACCATACCCGCCGCCACGCCACGCGGCCGAATCGGTCTTCCTCTTCGTTGCCGGTATCGGGATTGCGCAGCGAGTCGGAGGCGGATTCGACAGTGCCGAATTTCCAGAGCGTACCGTCCTGATGAATCACATGGCCACCGAATTCGCGGTGTTCGCGGCTGGCCGCCGCAGCGATGGCGCTATGGGTGACCCCGCTGGGAGCGGGATTGTCGCAACTTTCGGCGAAGGTGGGCAACGCCTGCCATAGCAGCGCATGCAAGCCGAGTAAAACAAAGCGTAAGAACATGGAGTAATCGGGTAGTCGGGCCGCCATCAGTGTATATCCGAACGCGGCCCCCGAACAGCTACCTCAGGTTCAGGCAGGACAACTGCCGTAGGCGTAATACCCGGACGAGGTCTTGCGTACGCTGGTGTAAGCGCCGGTCGAGTAATAGCCGAGATACTGGTTGGAGTTCACCGCATAGGCATTACCGCCCGACGCATAGGCACGGCCGTAATAGACATGCCAGTAATTGCTGTCATACGCTTGCGAACAGGTGAATGGTGCACTGCTGCTGCCACTGGCGATGCGGTCGATCATGGTCTTGATGGCAACCATCTGGCCGCCGCTCTTGCCGGGAAAATTGACGTCGTCATAACCGAACCAGTCCCAGCAGCCGTTCGGATTGGCGAAGGTGGCAGTCGCTTGTGGATACAGCACGATCATGTTGTTGGTATCGGCCCAGCGGTTGTAGCCGGTATTTTGATAAAACTGCGAACCGACCGTGGCGACATTCTGCTTGCAGCCATGGAAGGCGACATGCAGCTTGCATGACTGGCCTGCGGCGCAGTTTGCCGGCACGTACGCCCAGCCGTCGTTGGCCATGCCGTGCGCGGTCGGGTCGGCATTGCCCCAGAAGGATTTTTGATTGAAATTGACGAAGCTGCCGCTCAGCGTGCCGGGATTCTTGGCATTGAGTGCGCCATGGATCCATTTCAGGATTTCACCGGCGGCATCGAAGTTGCAGTTGTTGATGTAAGCGCCACCGTTATAGCTGCAGGCGCTGCCATAGTAGTCAGTGGGCAGCGAATGTTCAGCGGCGAGGTTGTTCTTGTACGTGATATTGGCGGAGCCGACCCAGTTTTGATACATCGATTTCAGGTCGTTCATGACGGGTTGGCGTACTGTCGAATCGATCGTGCCGGAAAACAGGTAGACCTTGGATGCGGCAAGGTTCGAGGTCGGATCGATATAGCCATTGCCGGACCAGGTATTGACTGTGGAGACCAGATACGGCACATTGCGCGAGGCGGTATCGGCCATGCAGGGGCCGGTCGCGATACCGACGTTTCCTTGCGAGCAGTAGACCGGACCACCGGCAATGATGCCCGCGCCCTTCTTGATGGTCTTGGAATAGGCGACATGCATTTGCGCCGCCATGTAGCCGCCGGATGAAATCCCCGAAACCGACACATCTGCAAAATTGACGTTGTACTTCGGAAGGGTGACCACGACCGCGAATGCGGACGACGTGAGTAGTGCGCCACCGACCGCCAGGGCGAGCCTGGTGGCAGTTGATTGGGTAAATGCCATGTCTGTCTCCGTTATGTTTTTTTATCAGTCTGCCGTGATTTTTATGAGGCAGCTGTAACGAAGATAGACCAATTGCAACCCATGTCAACTAGCATGGTAGTTCTACTAGGGTGCCGGGAAATTACTTCAGCACCAATGGGACTCAGGCCGCCAAGGCTTTTTCAAGCAACTGATGCAATTCTGAAAAGACCGGCTCACCGACATAGCGCTTGATGATCGCGCCGTTCTTGTCGATGACGAACGTGGTCGGCGTCAACTTCACGTCACCGAATGCCTTCGCCAACGAATCCTGCGGATCAAGTGCAACCTTGAAAGGGAGTTTGCGGGTTTGCGCAAAATTGAGCACGTAATTCGGCGGGTCGTAGCTCATCGCTACGGCAACGAAGTCCAGCCCCTGGCCCTTGTACTTGGTGTAGGTCTCCGCCATCTGCGGCATTTCCTTGACGCAGGTAACGCAACTGGTAGCCCAAAAATTGACCATCACGACCTTGCCGCGCAAGCTTTTAAGCGCGACCTTTTCCCCATCGAGTGCGGTAAAGACCACATCGGGCGCCGGCTTCGCGGCCCAGAGCGACAGATAGCCGAATACCGCGACGGCCAGTACGGCGAGCACCACGATGATTTTTGCCAGAGGGCGCCGGGGGCGGGGAGCTGCAGATGGTTGCATGGGGACTGGGAATCAGGTGAGGAAGGATGTCCCCATTATAGTCATCGGATGCGTCATGCGTGACATGGTCATCTGAGGCGTCATGCGTGACGCACCAAGTTACGGTCGCAGGTAAGCGAAATGCTGTTTTGCCTGGAGGTTGGCGATCTCGACCACGCCGGCCGGCACCACCTTGGCTTCCAATACCAGTTTGGAAGCGGGAATATTGCGCGCTTCCAGCGTGTTATTGCAGACCCTGAATTCGACCCCTTGCGAAGCCAGCGCGGCGACGGCCGCATCGAATGGCTTGCCGTTGCGATCCTTAGCCCCTTCCAGCAAGAAAGTAATGCCTTCACCGTGCGCGACCACCACGATCTTGGTATCGGGCTCCTCGCGCAGATGATTGCGAATGTTACCCAGGCCACGCGCCGCCTGATCGATACCGTCGACCATGTGATAGACCACTTTGGTGACCTCGGCAGCAGCGGCCGGAACAGCCGAACCACTGAACAGCGCCAAAGCGATCATGCTGCCGGCAAACAATTTGAAAAATGACTGACGCATGATGATCCCGTTGCGATATTAAAATTATAAATTTGAAATCAGGCGATGACGGCTTCGTCGGTTCGTTTGTCACCTTTGTTGTCAGTCCACGTCACGACGACCTTGTCGCCTTTAACGCCGCCCTTGAACTTGAAGGACACGAACGGATCTTTAGCCACCGACGGTCCGAGCTGGGCCGAGATGACTTC
>JACMQD010000448.1 GCA_014377155.1 Herminiimonas sp. | reverse complement strand
TCTGAACCTTGAACTTCATCTTCGCAATGTGATGACGGCGATCGGTGTTGTGCTTGTTTGGCATTGGGAACACTCAGCAAAAATCGATCAGCATCGTATCATCGACCGTTTCTCGGGCTCGAAGTGCACCAACGCCATTAACTCGCACCGTTGCGGCATCGACTGCCACGCTGGACGCGCAGCAGGTCTGGCAGCAGGCACGATTGCTGGCGCCGGGCTCTCAGGGCTGGGTGTATCTGACTTGCACACGCGGCCTGCCTTTTGCGACACTTGAGTGTTCCGTGCGGGCGGAGGTCCTTCGAGAGGGGATTTACGGCACCGTCTGGGCGCTGCATCGCGGACTTGATGGAGAGACATGTGGATGGGAGATGCAGGGGCCTTGGTACAAGGGGCAGCAAGGTTCTGCTCCGAAGCGGCGCGACTGGCGCCGCTCGCCGGATCGCCGTCACAGAGAGCGCGATCGATGCGCTGAGCCTGGCGGCTCTCGAAGACTGGGAAGATGAAACTGTCTATCTCTCCACGGGCGGTGGCTTTGGGCCCCTGACTGCTAACGCCATCCGTGTATTGCTGTCACCAGCGACGCGACTTGTCGCTGCTACGGATCAGGGTGCGGGCGGGAAATTGCTGGCGGACCGGTTGCATGGGATTGCCTTGGCAGCGGGGGTCAGCTTCGTGAGATTGCGGCCTTTGGCAAAGGACTGGAATGCGCAACTGACCGGGTGATGCCGAGGGATGTCTTGCACGGTGCAAGAGCATTTCGGACTCAGGGCTCGATTCAAGCGCACCGCAACCGAAAAAAATGGGACCCACGGAATCGATTCAAGGCCACGGCCGGCCTAGTTTGCAATCCCGGCGTCTATTAATGCGCCTAATTCCGTCATGCTGCCAAATACCTGATGGGCTCCTGCACCCAGCAACCGCGCCGGTGGGGTCATCGCGGCATAGCCCATTACCGTCATGCCCGCAGCAACGGCCGCCCTCACGCCCGTCGGTGAGTCCTCGATCACCACGCAGGCCTTTGGCGCCACCCCGTGCATCCTGGCGACATGCAAGAAGACGTCTGGCCAGGGCTTGCTTCTGGCCACTTCCGTGGCGCTGAACAGCTTTCCGTCGAATCGCGGCAGCAAACCGGTAATGCCGAGTGTGGTGCGCATCTTGTCATGGTCACCGCTGGAGGCCACACAAAACGGCACCTTGATGTGGTCCAGCGCTGCTTCGACCCCGTGAACGGGCTGTAACGCATTCTGGAAAGCCACTTTAACCCGCGTGCGGTACTGATCGACGAAATCAGCAGGAGGAAGCCGTCCGAGCAGGTTGCCCGCGAGGCCCATGCAATAACGCATGGAATGGCCCATGAAGTGCTCGAACATGTAATCCAACGTCGCCGGATAGCCAAGTTCAACAAGCATGTCGGCGAAGACTTGATTGCTGATACGTTCGCTGTCGACCAGGACGCCGTCACAATCAAAAATCACGAGTTCGAATTTTGGCATTCAGTTTTATCTTTATTCTTTCGATGTCAGATTCGTCGCTTCCCGGCCCGATCAGCCAAAACGCGAGCGATCAGGGTTCGCCATCCCAGTAGTCGAGGTTGTTGGCCGAGCGCTGGATGCTGTCGAACGAACGGACGTCATCGACTGACGCGAAAGCACCAAATTTTCCGGAGTCGGGGTAGACGCAGATTTCGGGTGTCTCGCGGGTACTGATCGACAGGTATTGCAGGGGAGCGTCGGATGTATTGATGATCTGATGCGGATAGTCCGGTCCCGCAGGAATGACGATCACGTCGCCGCTTCGAATTGGCAGCAGCGTACCCGCCACGCGTAACGTGCCGCTGCCGGCGATAACGACAAACATTTCTTCCTGAGCGTAATGGAAGTGGTACGGACAAGAGCGCATACCCGGCGCGACCGTGTCGACAGATACACCGAGTTTTTCGGCGGCCAGACCGGTACCGAGACGCCCACACATCGTGTCGTAAAGCGGCGCACGCATCTCGCGCTGCAATGGCGCGTCGTTAAAGTTGCGGATTAATTTTTCTGCCAGGGCCTGCGCGTTGTCTTGCATGAATTCTCCCATGGATATTTTGGGAAGAGTAACCCGTTATGCATTGTTGCTGGAAGTCTGACAGTTTCGGCCTTTGGGATGCCGATTTTTATTTGGATTTTCTCGTGACGAAGCGCAGAGACCAGGATTCAGGGGGTGCAAGCCGGCGGTTTCACAGTCTCGGTCTTGCACCGTGCAAGACCTTCGGAGCTTGCCGCCTACCCTGTGATGAGAGAGACGACTTGGCGTACGGCGCGCTCCGCCATAATCTGTCTGATTCAGCCACTGACCGAGTGGCCACAGGCGCGACCGGCGCGATTCCGGCAAGCGGTCGCAGCGACATGCGTGCATGCCCGAGCGATCCGCCCCACATGTACTGGGCAAGCGCCAGTACATCACCACGCGCACCGGCCAGAGGATCGAACCAGCCTTTCCCTTGGTGGGCGACAATCACGATTCGGGCCCCGCCATTGCGATACTTTACCGCACCGGCAGAACTCTCCGCGAAATTACATACCCAGCCGGCATGATCAAGCACACTTCGGCAGTCGACAAGACCACGCAGCGCATCGAGCTCGACATCCATGTCATGTGTCCCACCAGGACGAACGCCGAATCACCACGTATGTTTCAGAAAATCCACCGGTCAGCGCGTCATACCCCATCGCCACCACCGCGGAAGCGAGCGAAATCAAGGCAGCCTCTGCAGCGAACAACCAGGCGTGCGCATGCGCAAACCACAAGCTGCCAAACACCCCGCCAATCGAGACGACACCGAGGCCAATCATCATGACCGGGCGAAGGACAAGAAGGATGGTCATGACCGCCATACCCACCACCCAGACAGGTAGCAAGACGATGAACCCCACTGCCATCAAGATGCCCGCCAGAAGAATGCGTCCCGCAGTCGTTTCAGGGCGGGGCAAAAGCTGACAAAGCCAGTTGATCACGATTGTCCCCCTGTCAATTAATCGATGCGAACAAATCGCAACGCACAAGCCTCGACTTCCTCGACGCCTGTCGCGTATTCAACCAGCGCCCATCCTTCCCGATCGCTCTTGCGATCCACGACAAGCCGGCCGGTCTGACCGTCGCCCAGGCTCACGATGAAGATCGGCAGTCGATCCGACGTCACCACATCCGCCTGCGTAGAAACCGGGACAGCCCGATCGCGCTCGCGCGTCGTCTCGGGCATCCGATGAGATACCTGATCGGCAGCCGTCTTAGCCGAGCGCGGCAGAACAGCTGGCTCGATGAGAGCAGGCGCACACACAGGAACCGGTACACCCGTCCGATGCACCGGTTCCGCTACCGCGACCGGTTCTGATATGACAAGCGCAGCCGTCTGATTCCGATCAAGCACGATGCTACCGGTCGGCATGCCGGTGATTGCCCCGATGATCCTGCGGGCCTCGGTAACGTGGAGAAACGTCCCTGAATCGGGTAGTGCAGCAAGCACACGTGCCGGCGTCTTGCACCACTGGCGATAAAGGTCATACAGCGCGCGCATGTCCGCCGTATCAATGCGAGCCGCCAACTCCGGCGGAAAGTTCTCAGCCTGCCGGAACGCCGCGACCTGATAGTCCTTGAGCGAGCAGACCGCGGCGATCTCCCGGTTCGTCGACCCGCTTGCACGCAGCCGGGAAATCGCCGCTGCGAGATCGCTGTTCGAGAGCGCAGCGCGTTGCTGATTCTCGATCACCTGCGCCGCAAAGTCTTTTCCCCCGGCGGCCCGCACCACGGCAGCAATATCGGCCACACCGGCGAGCCGCGAGGCCCGCGCGCGGCGCGCACCGAAGACCAGGACATAGCGTCCGTTTACGGGCGGCCGCACCACGACCGGCTGCACCACGCCATAAGCGCGAATACTCTCGGCCATGCTCTCGAGCGCTTCATCGTCAAATACGGTTCGTGGTTGATTCGGATCCTCGTCAATATCGGCAAGCGCGATGCGCAGTGCCTCGCCCTGCCCTTCCCCTGCGGCGGACCGGAGGCTGGCAAACGACGCGGCCGCGAATGCCGCGCGTGGCGCTCCCGCAGATACCGGCCGCGTCGTTGAATTCGTCATCGCGCGAGCGCCATCATGACCGCGATCTTGTGGAGCACCGTGCGCACCTCCTGACCCGCCTCCCGTGCAGCGGTGCCTTTCATGTTCCAGACCGGTACCCCGTCGCTTGCAGAGCGCGAATAGCTGTCACGTTTGGCCACGATCCCCGGAAACAGAAGCTTGCCGACCTGCTCTGCCAGTTGCTCGAACATCTCGCGCTCGCGCCGGCTCTTGCGGTCGTAGATCGACGGCAGCAACCCCAGAAATGTCGGCTCGATCCGGCGGTAATGCTGGGCGACACCCTTGATTGCCCGCAGCAGCTCGGCCACGCCCTGGATCGAATAGTCGTTGATGCCGATCGGTGCCAGGACCGCGTCGGCGGCCAGCAACGCGCCGAACGTTCGGGTCGTCAGCGCCGGCGGCGTATCGATCACGCAGATGTCGTAATCGTCGGCCATGCCAGCAAGGCTGTCACGAAAGGTCTCGATGCAACTGCGGTCCACGCTTTCGACGCCAAGAAGATCGCGTGTGGAACGGGTCACCGTCAGCGCACCGACACTTGGTACCCGGGTCGCTTGGGCAAACAGGTCGACGCTTTCCACGGCGGCCATGTGCGCGCCAAGGGTCGTCGTCAGGTTCGCCTGCTGATCCAGGTCGACCACGAGCGTGCGATGGCGCTCCGCAAAGAACCAACCGGCGTGCGCGACGATGTTGGTCTTGCCGACACCGCCTTTCTCGTTCATGACGACTAGCGTTTTCATGGAGGGCTGTCATGACTCGCGCAGGAGTCATGACAGCGGGGTTCCTTTCATCGTGTGCGTTGGAATCGTGGCGGCGCGCTTGCGCGCTGCCACCTGCTGGCGATTGCTCGATATATAACCGGAGCGCCGCGCACGCACCTTGATAGGTATTCAATCTTGTCTATTGAGATGGTGAAATCCAGTCGATGGAAAGTCCCGGCGAGACGGCAATGACCCAGTCAAACCGGCAGGTCATCCGAACAACGTACCTCTCCTTCGGTGACGCGCGAGAGGCACGAAATCCAATCGTTTCAAACCCAGATTCAGCCCATGAGCTTCTGCATTTCCTGCGCCAGAATCCACAGCGCCCGGTTGAGCTTGATGTTCTG
>JACMQD010000447.1 GCA_014377155.1 Herminiimonas sp. | reverse complement strand
TCGTTTCGATATCGATGTCGATCAGTTTTTGTCCATCGACGATGGCTACGCGCAGCTCTTCTTGCTGCGTAGCGTTAAACAACATGCGTTTCATTTTGGTTTGCTCCGTGACTTGAGGGTCATCTTCAGCGCTGCCTGTCAATTTGTTAGGCAGCATGAGTACAGGGATGTACGCAAGGACAGAACGTCTGGGAGGGAATTGCCTTGGCGTGCAGCGTGCTAGCGACCGTGTGGCGCTGACGCTGCAATAGGGCGCGGATGCCGTTGATCAAGCTGCCGATCGCAAACACGACCCACGCCGTACTATTCGAACGAATCGAACGCAGAGGGCACAGTTGCGGGCGGTGACAAGCTCTGTATAGCCAAACGAAACCTTCGGTCTGGCGAATCGGCCAAATAATTCAACAGCATCTACCAGCAAGCTCGATCATGAGCTTGCCGGACATATCCTTGTAAACCAAACATTCTTGTCCAGCATCCATGCGCGCTATCCGATTACAACGACGGTGCAACCCTGACTCGCACAGCGATGCTGCATACACATCTTTTCCATCGAATTTGCAAATTGGCGAGGCCGATGGAGACGCCCCTGTGTAGAATGTGTTTTTTATTCTTACACCAGCACCGGTTTGTAATCGTTGCGAAACAATTATATATTCAAAATGAAGGACTTAGCGAGATTTTCTGGGAAGGCGCTTCCTGCGGCGCCCGCCTCCCAAGCGTTGCAAGTCCCGCCACAAGTCCAGCTGCTTACCATTTCCGACGAAGAGGCTGGCCAGCGCATCGATAATTTCTTGCTGCGGATTTGCAAGGGCGTACCCAAAAGTCACATTTACCGGGTGCTGCGTTCGGGCGAAGTGCGGGTCAACAAGGGACGAATCGACCAGACCTACCGGCTGCTGGAAGGCGACGTCGTGCGTGTGCCACCTGTGCGTCTGGCCGAAAAGCCGGCGCAAACCGCACCGGGGGCCGAGTTCAAGATTTTGCTCGAAGACAGTCACATGCTAGTCATCGACAAGCCTGCTGGCGTGGCAGTGCACGGTGGTTCCGGCGTCAGTTACGGCGTCATCGAACAGTTGCGCGCGTCGCGTCCGGATGCGAAATTTTTGGAACTGGTGCATCGTCTGGACCGCGATACTTCGGGCATTTTGTTGCTGGCCAAAAAAAGGTCGGCGTTGACCAACCTGCATGAACAGATCCGCGAGGGACTGCTGGATAAGCGGTATTTCGTGCTGGTGCACGGCGACTGGAAGAATGCGCGGCAACATATTAAATTGGCCCTGCATAAATTCAACGCGCCTGATGGCGAACGTCGGGTCAGAGTACAGGCCGATGGTATGGCATCGCACACGATTTTCAACCTTGTGCAAAAATACACGGATTACGCGTTGCTCGAAGCCGAGTTGAAAACAGGACGAACGCATCAGATCCGCGTGCATCTGGCTTCGAGCGGCTTTGCGATCGCCGGCGACGATAAATACGGCGATTTTGCACTCAACCGCGCTTTACAAAAAATCGATGGCAGCCGCGGGGTGTTGAAGCGCATGTTTCTTCATGCGCACCAGATCATTTTCACCCATCCGGAATCAGGCCAGCAGGTCAAGCTCAACGCACCACTGCCACCGGAATGCACGCAATTTTTAAAAACGCTTGAAAAAGTTTCACTCTAAGCCGTCGGCAAGAGCGAAAGTAACTATTACAGAACACGAAGGGGCTGTCGGCGCGAACGGCAGAATCAATGGCAAGAAAGCAATTTGACCTGATCGTATTCGATTGGGATGGCACCTTGATGGACAGTACGGCAACGATTGTCAAATGCATTCAAGCATCGGCAAAAGATCTGGGCTTGCCGATACCCGACGACCGGGCGGCCGCGTACGTGATCGGACTGGGCCTGATGGATGCCATGCAGGCAGCCATGCCGGGCATCGACCCGAAATACTACCCACGCATGGTGGAGCGTTATCGCTATCACTACTTAGCGCGCGATCATGACTTGATTCTTTTTGACGGCGCACGGGAAATGTTGGTCGATCTTTCACAGCAGGGTTATTTCCTCGCTGTTGCCACGGGCAAGAGTCGGGTCGGGCTGAACCGGGCAATGGATGTGGCCAAGCTGTTTTCGTTGTTTGACGCGACCCGATGCGCGGACGAGACTTTTTCGAAACCGCATCCGGCGATGCTCCAAGAACTGACGCGCGAACTTGGGCAAGACATGAAGCGCACTGTGATGATCGGCGACACCACCCATGATCTGCAAATGGCGATCAACGCCGGTGCCGCGGGGATTGCGGTGCATTACGGTGCGCATTCCGAGCCGGAGCTTACTGCCTTGGCGCCGCTGCACGGCTCCGCTTCGGTGGCGCAATTGCACGCCTGGCTTGTCGAAAACGCCTGATCGATATGAGCGACGTCACGATCGAAGTATGCGAATCGGCTGCCTTGGTCGAGGGCGGCAAAGGCGTGCGCTTTCCCATTACGGCTGGTGGAGAAGATACCACCGGTTTCGTGATCCGGTTCAGCGGGGTTGCTTACGGTTATGTCAACCGCTGTGCGCATGTTCCGATCGAGCTCGACTGGGCCCAAGGCGAATTTTTCGAATCGAGCGGTTTGTACCTGATGTGCGCAACACATGGCGCAGTCTATGCGCCTGAAAGTGGCCAATGTCTGGGTGGACCATGCCGCGGCGGGCGCTTGCGTCCGATTGCGGTGCTGGAAGAGGGCGAAAAAATTTATTGGCAACCAGATGATTATGTAAGGCCTGCGAGAGCATGAGCTTTCCAGCAAACGCAAAAAGTGAGAATGATGAGTAATAACGAATTCGATAGCAATGCCGATGCCAGTATTCCCGCATCCCAGACTAGCAAAGCAGGATGGGAACGCGATCTTCTCGAAAAACTTGCATTTGCTTCGCTGACGGAGCAGCGTGCGCGGCGGCGTTGGAGCACATTGCTCAAACTGTTGACGCTGGGCTTGATCGTGGCGGCAGCCTGGATCGCATTCGACCTCGGTGGCGCGGAAATGGAAACCGTCGGGCCGCACACGGCGCTGGTTGAAATCGATGGCACCATCGAAGCAGGTGGCGGCAGCGGTGCCGCCGATTCGGTCATTCCGGCACTTAACAGGGCATATGCCGACGCGGATTCCGTCGGCGTCATCCTGCGCATCAATAGTCCCGGTGGGAGTCCGGTCCAGGCCGGCATGATCAACGATGAAATGCTGCGGTTGCGCAAGGCATATCCGCAAAAGCCCTTGTACGTCGTGGTTGACGAAATGTGCGCCTCCGGTGGGTATTACATCGCTGCCGGCGCCGACAAGATCTTTGTCAATAAGGCCAGTATCGTGGGTTCGATCGGCGTACTCATGGACGGCTTCGGATTCACCGGCCTCATGGAAAAAGTAGGCGTCGAGCGCCGCCTGCTTACGGCGGGAGAGAACAAGGGTTTTCTAGACCCGTTCAGTGCCCAATCGCCGAAACAGGCAGCCTTCGCACAGGAAATGCTCAATGAAATCCACCAGCAATTTATCGAAGTAGTGCGTAAAGGCCGCGGCAAGCGCCTGAAAGAAACGCCCGAAACCTTTTCCGGCCTGTTCTGGAGCGGCTCAAAGGCGGTTGAACTAGGCTTGGCAGACGGTTTTGGCACGATCAATAGTGTGGCCCGCGATGAATTAAAGGCCGAAGACATGGTCGATTACACGCAACATGAAGGACTGTCGGAGCGCGTATTGAAGAAATTCGGTGCTGCAATGGGCGCCGGCGCCGCCAAGCTGCTTATCGGTAGCGTCAAGCCTGCATTGCGTTGAAGCAGCGCGCGGGTTTGCCGTTACATCACGCTAAATTATGGGCTTGAATTCTTGCGTAGTTGTTCTATATTGAACGGATCGACATCGTTCAAGGGGACTTACTATTGAGTGAATCAATCCGATGATGCCAACAAGATGTAGCTTCGTATCGATGATACGATAACGAGAAACGCAATGTTTCTCATGCGGGGCCTTCAGGGGCAAAAAACGGCAGCCATGGCTGCCGTTTTTCATGGGCTATTCTGCCAGCATCAAAAAAACGGTCGGCTTTTTCTGCAAATCCGGTGTCTGTTTGCGCGCCAGGTCGCCCTTCCATTTCTGCACAGATTGAGTTCTGATCGCCTCACCGGGTAACGTCAGATCGGTCGCTGTGCAAATCAAGGTCGCCGGACTGCATGTATTGCACAGCGCCTCGAGCAATGCACCATTACGGTAAGGGGTTTCAATGAACAACTGTGTCTGGCGTTCTTTGCGCGAGCGATCTTCCAGCTCTTTGATCCGTTTAGTGCGTTGTGGTGCATCGATCGGTAAGTAGCCATTGAATGCAAAACGCTGCCCGTTCAAGCCACTGGCCATGACTGCCAGCAAAAGTGAAGACGGTCCTACAAGCGGCTTGACGATAATGTTGTGCTGATGCGCCAGCCGTACCAGATTGGCGCCTGGGTCGGCAACAGCCGGCACGCCCGCCTCGGAAATGAGGCCGGCATTTCGGCCCGATAGAAGTGGCGCGAGCAACGAAGGCAACATTGCCACGTCGGTATTCACATTCAGTTCGGAAATTTGAATGTCTTGCAGCAACTTTGCCAACGGATGCGCTATCGCCAAAATTTTAAGAAAGGCACGCGTCGTCTTGGCATTTTCAGCGATGAAATAATCCAGGCTGGCAGTGATGGCTTGCACATTGTCGGGAATGATGCCGGACAGTGGATCGGGGCGGGACGTATCGGATTCGCCAAGCGCATTAGGAATAAGATAAAGAATGCCGGGCATGGTGTGCGATCAAGGTGGTGGGAAAATTGCAGAATTTATACGTATTGCGGCAAGCCAAACAAGCGTACGCCGGCGTCGCGCAGCATGCCGGTTAGCGCGATCAATGGCAAGCCGGTCAGGGCAGTGGGATCGGCGCTCTCGATTTTTTCGATCAGAGCAATGCCCAAGCCTTCGTTTTTGGCACTGCCTGCGCAATCATAAGGCTGCTCAATGTGCAGGTAGGCATCGAGTTCATCATCGTCGAGTTGACGGAAGGTAACGAGAGTTCGAACGTTCTCCAAAGCGCATGCCTGATGCGGGCCGTTTGCGCGTGGGTTCAATAAGCACAAGGCAGTATGGAAAGTGACTTGGCGTCCGCGCATTTTCTGCAACTGTTTCAAGGCGTTTTCGTGGTTGCCAGGTTTGCCGATCTGCTCGCCGTCCAATGTGGCGACCTGGTCAGATCCGATGATCAGTGCATCCGGAAAGCGCCGCGAAATTGTTTCAGCCTTATCTTGCGCCAGGCGCATCGCCGTCTGGTCGGGTGCTTCGCCGGCACGCGGTGACTCATCGATGTCTGGCGTCTCCACGGCGAAAGGCAAGCCCAAACGAGAGAGCAATTCAGCGCGATATGGTGAGCTCGATGCAAGAATCAATTGCGGCGGGAGCGACTGGCGTGGAATCTGTGAAGACATAGTGGAATTATGGTGTGCCATGCCCGTAAGGCTTTGACTTATAAGCGAAAAGCCTGTTATTATCGCAGGTTTTCCGGGCTCGGCTAAAGCAATGAGTACTACTGTAATCGACACGTTTGAATTCAGTCGGCGTCAAGAGACACGGCAAGGCGAGGTTGCATTGGCCAGTCTGCCCAGACTGGCCGCCGAGTCGCTGGAGCCGTCCGACTCTTTGCACTGGTCGCTGGAAGGCGGCGCGGACCGGATCGGCCACTTGCAATTGACGCTCACGCTGTCAGGCACGACACATCTGATGTGTCAGCGTTGCCTGACCCCGTTTGCTTTCGACATGGCATCGAAGTCTGTGCTGATCCTGGCAAAGGACGAGGTCCAGGCCGATGAAATCGACGCATTGCTGTCGGACGACTCGATCGACGTGATCGTGGGTGCCAAGGCGCTGGATATTTATGCGTTAGTTGAAGACGAAGCACTGTTGAAATTGCCGCTGTCGCCGAAGCACGATGTCTGCCCCGATTCGACAAAAATCGCATTGCAGGAAAGTACCGCGAAGCCATCACCGTTTGCAGTATTGAAAGATTTGATGTAAAAACAGGACCGGTTGCGCTTGGTTTGCACAACAAGTTTCAGTTGGGATCGAAGCGAAATTGCCGTTGCGTTATCAAACTGCGTACCGGCTGTGTTAAAATTTTAGAACTTAAGGTTTAGGAGTCATCATGGCTGTTCAGCAAAACAAAAAGTCCCCATCCAAGCGCGGCATGCATCGTTCGCACGATT
>JACMQD010000446.1 GCA_014377155.1 Herminiimonas sp. | reverse complement strand
GACTGGTAACTTCACCGATTTCGTCAACCTGCCTTCGAGCAAGACACGTGCAGAAGTCACCGCAGAACTGCGTCAAGCCCGCAATGAAGGCAGCTACACGATCGCAGGTGGTCAGGAATTCGTGACAACCACAACGCAGACAGCAGGTATCGCCACCAGCCGCGCCAATACGGCGGTTGCAGCGACACCCGCCAAGACTCGCGCCGAAGTGGTCGCTGAATTGAAACAAGCGCAAGCGAATGGTTCGTACATCGTTGGGGGTGAGGAATACGCATCACCGGTCGCGGTTGCCCGCAACGGCCGCAATCGTGACGCGGTGCGTAACGAAGCGCTCGCTACAGGTCGCGGCAATAAAGCCGGCACGCAGGAATCGGGCAGCTGATTGTTAGCTGTCAATCAGCTGATTCTCAGTAGATTTTCTGTAGTCCAAGAACGCCACCGTTAAGGTGGCGTTCTTGCGTGTACGTTCCATTCAACACGCAGGATTATTTTTCACTGCGTCGCCTGATCGGCTTGCTGATAAAAATCAACATATTTAAAAATATTCAATTCGTAAAAATGCAATCACCCTATATTGATTGCGAGGGTAGATGACGCGTAAGGCAGAACGGCAGCCGTGATGTGTAGCAAGAATGCATGTCCTGTCAGGCTACCTGTTATTCGGTCAAAACGACTGGCTGATTTACGATTGATTTTTTACCGCCAGATCGATTTGGCAGCGCCACAGCGCGTGGCCCGACGCAATATATTTCTGCTCGAACGGTGTGATAGACGTGGCGCTGACATACGATTCCGATTGCACCGGTTTTTGGCAAAGCTGCGTCAGCGCTGCGGCGAATTCATCGATGTAGAGTTTCCAGTTGCTGCGACATTCCAGTTGTCCGCCCAGGGCGACGATCGTCGGAAAAACGGCATGTCCATGCCATCGACGCGCCAGTTGCCCGACCTTGGGCCAGGGATTCGGATACAGCAGATAATGACGCGCGGGACGTGCACCGGAGGCTTGCAACAGTCGCCAGAAATCGACCAAGTCTGCGCGTAACAGGATGAAATTGGGCGGCAGCGCATCCGGCCACAAAGTATGACGTGTAATACGATCAGCGGATTGGTCGATGCCGATCACGAAATGGTCAGGAAAACGGGCTGCCAGATGCCGTGTCGATAAGCCGACGCCGCAGCCGGAATCCAGAATCAACGGCGCTGCGCCGCTGCTGCGCCATGCTGACATGCCATCGTCGAAGGCAGCGTGGTTGTAGGGCATCACTGGCTTGCGAAAAGCAGTTGTCGCATGCCTGGCGACGATCTTTGCAAGATCTTTGTGAATGGTGTTCTGGGTGCTGTTGACGGGTCGGGAGTTGGCATGCATGGTGTCAGTATACCGGCGTCTCCCTGTTACCTGACTCGCACATCGGCACTGTGTAGATTACTATGTATTTTTCACAACCCGGGAGCCATGATGCCTATCTTGTCCGTTCAACTGTCCACGCCGCCTTCGCCCAAGCAATCTGCTGCTGTGGCGACCCTACTGTCCCGTCTGACCGCTGAAATTTTGCACAAAAAGCCCGAAGTCACGTCGATCGCCATTACGCACGTCGATCCGGCGCATTGGTTCGTGGGCGGACGGAGTTTGTCGGTACAAGAAAAGACCAGCTTTTTCTTGGATGTACGTATTACCGACGAAACCAACACCGCCAACGAAAAAGCGCTGTACATCGCTGAGGTGTTCGCCCAGATGGCAGACTTGCTGGGCGACTTGCACCATGAAAGTTATATCCACGTGCATGACGTACGGGCAGCAGCCTACGGCTATGGTGGTTTGACGCAACAGTATCGTGCGATTGCCGCGCAGCTTCGCTAGGACTTAGCGCAATGGCAGGAGGGCTCCCAGCCGATCGGGATAAAAAATCGGGCGTCGATATCAGTGGAAAATGACCGGCTGATTCATCAATACATCATAATTTCCCAAAAAATCATCGATTTCTTCGACGCTAGGCTGGCTGGCAATCAGGTCTTCCACTTGTTTGCGAAACGTCGTGGCCAGATCGCCACCGATAAAGATTTCGCGTTTGCCAGGCTTGTCCATGATTTCGTATCCGCCCGAGCGCAGTGCTGCCTGATCGATATCGATGCTGAATTCAACCACGCTGTACTGGTCGCTGTTGTAGATCAGGTTCATATAGTCTCCTTGTGACGCGAAAAGATATTTCAGTTAATAAGGAAATGGCGCTGGATCAGCTGTTTTCAAGGTATGCCAAAAAAAGAGCCTTGTCTCGCCAGCCGGAGTGACATTTTCGTTTTTCTCAAGTAGTTATTGGCGAAAAGTTAAGGACATTGAAATCGGTGCATGCAAGGTTTCGAAAAATACCCACCGCAAATTCGGCAATTACGAGTTTGACAGGAAAAATTGACGAAAGTGCCCTTGCAACAAGGCGCACGCATGCATCCAAAGAAGGCGACAGTGCACGATGCCCTATCGAAAAATCAAGCGCATTCCAGGTCGTCTGTCAGCGTAATGAGCGCGTCGTAGGGCGCGCTCTGGAGAAATTGCCGCACTTGAGCGACATGTGCGCTCGATGCAAGGCTGATGAAAATGCGCTGCGGTGTGCGACGCAGGATGCGGTTTAGAGTAACTGTCATGACCAGATTGCCGGTGCAGCAGACGCAGCCATGGGCTACCCGGGCGATGCTGACGTCGGGCCTGTCGCCTGCCGCATCAAGTGCCGTACCGCCATCCGGCATGCCTTCGAGCAGCAATGCGGTGGTACCGTGAATCGGGATGGCGGCAGCGATGGCTGCGTCCCGCAGGGCACTACGTGAACCAGTCACTAACGTGACGACTGCGCGATTGGATCGCGTGGTGGCGTCGGACTGGCGCTCGACGGCGTCAGCTGGGTTCACAGATTTTTTTTCGACAGCTTGCCCGGTTCGACGCCGAGTTGCTTTAATTTGCGATAAAGGTGCGTGCGCTCGAGTCCGGTTTTTTCGGCCACGCGTGTCATGCTGCCGCCTTCGCGCAACAGATGATGCTCGAAGTAGGCGCGCTCGAATGCGTCTCGCGCTTCACGCAACGGCAGGTCGAAAGACAGGGTGAATGGCACTTCGGCGGGTGCCGCCGGGGGTTGCAGGTTCAGTGGCGCCGCGGTGGCGAACACGCCATCGGACGCGCCGGTGGGGTGTTCCATCGGCACTACCGCAGCACGCGCCTGGAACGCCGGTGGCCGAGCGCTGTCAGGCTTACGCGTCAAACCCTGCTGGACCGCCTTCAGCAATTTTTGCAGCGAAATCGGTTTTTCGAGAAAATTAAGCGCACCGATGCGCGTCGCTTCGACTGCCGTGTCGATCGTCGCATGGCCGGACATCATAATGACCGGCATGGTCAGCAAGCCATCGCGCTGCCATTCTTTCAACAACGTCACGCCATCGGTGTCGGGCATCCAGATATCGAGCAACACCAGATCCGGCGCGCCTGCGGCGCGATGCTCGCGTGCCTGTTGGGCATTTTCTGCGGTCGAGACAACATGGCCGTCATCGCCCAGGATTTCGGAAAGCAATTCCCGAATCCCCATTTCATCGTCCACTACCAAAATATTCGCCATGTATTACGTTCCTTGTCTGATTCGCTCCGGTCGGCAGGCATAAACCCAAGGAGATCAATCCGATCAATCCTAATACGCCAACTTTAACAGCAAAATTGATACTTTGGCACCATTGCTGTCGGTACGATTTTGTATGTCGATCCGACCACCATGTTCATCGATGATTTTCTTGACCATCGGCAAACCAAGTCCTGTTCCGCGCGGTTTCGAGGTGACGTACGGCTCGAACGCGCGTGCCAGAATCTTCGGCGCAAACCCGGCGCCGTTGTCGGTAATCGAAATCCGTACTGCCGCACGCTTCACATTGTCGGAGCCGCTGTAATGGATTTCTTCCGTCACGACGTTGATGCTCGGTCCTATCGTGCGATCGATCCGCTCATTCACCGCGTCCTGCGCGTTCTGCAAGAGGTTATGGATGACCTGACGCAATTGTGTCGCATCCCCCATCACTTCGGGTAGTGTCGGCGCAAGCGTAGCATGAATAATGTCACGTTCGTCACCAGCGAGGTAAAGATGCAGGATTTCTTCGATCAGCGCATTCAGGTTCAGCGGATGCAGTACCGCCGGCGGTGTCTTGGCGTAGTCGCGAAAATCGTCGACCATGCGTTTCATAGCCGATACCTGGTTGACGATGGTAGCCGTGCTTTTGTCGACGATCGCCGTATCCTGCGCGCTGAGCTTGCCGACCAGTTTCATTTGCAGGCGCTCGGCCGATAGCTGGATCGGCGTCAGCGGATTCTTGATTTCATGTGCCAGGCGTCGTGCCACTTCGCCCCACGCGAACGAACGCTGGGCCGAAATCACGTCCGAGATATCGTCGAACACCACTACATAGCCAGTACCGCTTTCGACTGGCAGGCGCGAGCCGCGGGTGAGCAGCGTAATCGTGTTGCCGGTATCGGTTTCGTTGGTGCTGACGGTACGCAGGATTTCGATCTGTTTTTGCCAATGCAGGTTGGCGTGGCCACTGCCGCCAGCCGCCGATTGGGCGCTCTGTTCCGAAAACGCTTTGGTGATCACTTCGGCAAACACGTTCAAGCCTTCGATCGCTGCCAGCGGCTTGCCGACATCGGCGTCGAAGTCATGCTGCAGGATACGCTCCACCGATTCATTACAAGTCACCAGCGTGAAGCGTGTATCGAGCACCATCACGCCAGCCGACATGTTGGCCAGCACCGATTCCAGGTATCCCTTGGCATTTTCGAGTTCGGCGCGATTGCGCTCGACCGATGCGCGGGCGTCGAACAGTTGTCGCGTCATGGTATTGAAGGACTGGGTCAGCGTGCCCAGTTCATCGGACGTGGCGACGATCGGGCGCGGCGACAAATTGCCTTCGGCTACCGCCTTGGTACCTTCAGCCAGCAGCAGCAGCGGCCGCGCCAGGTCGTTGGCGATCAGAAACGCGCTGGCAATGGCGCCGAAGATCGCCAGCAGCAAGGTCAAGGTCAACGTCACGATGTAGATCTTGCGCAGGCCTGACCGCGCCAGCGAGCGCTCCTGGTATTCGCCATAGGCAATGCGCAGCGCTTCGGCGTTCGACGCCAGATAAGGCGGCACGCCTTGCGTCAGTTGCAGGAAGCGGGATTCGCCATTGAGCGACAGAGTCGTGGCCGGCGCGGGAATTTCAACCAGCACGCGCAGCTTGAGGCTGGGGCTGGAAGGATCGACCGCCGGGACGGCCGGCGCGCCGGTTGCAGCGGGCGACGCCGCGCGTGCGGGTGTGTCTTCGGTGCTGCCTTCGATTGCCATGTAACCGCGCGAAGACCGTGCCTGGCGCAGCATGTTGATGGTCGGCAGATCCGGCACCAGCATGCCCAACCTGCCGCCGACACTGGCCACCACATTGCCGCCGGCGGTGACGATGGTGGCTTCCTGCATCTGGCTCTGGTCGCGCAGCTTGGACAATTGCGTGACCCTGCCCGAGTCGCTCAGGTCGGATAGTTCAAGGGCGATGCCGTTGGCTTTGGCGCTCAGATCCGAGAGTGACGCGTCGAGTGCGGAACGGCTCAGGTTCAGGCCCGATTCAAGTGCCGCTTCGACCCGTACGTCGAACCACGATTCGATCGAGCGCGACACGAACTGCACCGACACCATGTAGATAACCGTGCCTGGCAAGATTCCGACCAGTGCAAACAGCATCACCAGCCGCGCCATCAGCTTGGAGCCGAACTTGCCGCGCTTGTAGCGGCTGCGCAGCTGGCCCAGCATGATCCCCACCAGTGTCAGCAACGCCACCGCGATCAGCGCATTGAGACCCAGCAGCCACGGATAATGGCGGTCGAACGAAGCGGAATTTTCAGAAGCGGACGCCAGCAGGAACAGCAGGATGCCGGCAATGCCGCTGCCGACGATAAGGACATAGCGCAAGAGCCGGATCACGGTTATTCCGCCCGGAACAGAAAGGTCTTAGTGTCGGAAGCAAAGCGCCAGTCGCTGTTATTGAGTGCATTGACCTGAAACGGCTTTGGCAGGTATTCCGGATTCATGCGAATGCGCAGTGACACGCTATACAACTCACCCGGCTTGAGGACGCCTTTTTCGGCCACGACCCAGCGGTTTGGCCGGCGCAGTAGCAGTAGCGCATCGTCCAGCGTGCTGAAGCTTTGCTGGACGTTGCCGGCCACACCGGCCCGATACTGACGTGTCAGGACGTTATAGTCGATCCGAATGGTTTTCGAGGCGGCGATGGCGCGCTCGTCGAACCAGTACCAGCGTGGCCGGGTGATTTCGACATCGGTCGTGAAGTACAGCGGAATCGTGTGCGTCAGGGCTTCCTCAAGACGCCGGTTGAGTTCGAAGGCGAAGGTTGCCGACAGGCGGTACCCGTCGTCGGAGCTTTCCAGGTGGGCCTGTACCACCTCGATATCGGCGGCCAGTGCCGATGCGCTGACCGACATTGCCGCTGGCATCGCCAGCATCCAGCACATCAAAAAATGAAGAAATCGTCTTTTCACGCGTCGGTAAGGCAAAAGCCATATTGAAAACGGTTGATGAAGGGTTCCACGCCGCCATGGTGATGGCGACAAGAACTCGTCTGCGTCATGGCCGCCGTTGGGCGACGCGGCGAACTCTATAAGACCGCGCCCGCAAGCATGTCGGGCCGATGCATCAGCGTTGAGAAGGTGACTTTCAGACTATTCCGATTGGTCCTCCAGGCAACTGCATCAAATCAGGGGCTTGTGAAAAAGTGCAAAAAACAGGCCATCGTGATCCTGCTCTGGCGTGATCGTCGGCAGCAACTGGCCCGGCGCGTCCAGGCGAACCGCACCGTTACGCACCGCAAAAGCAGCCGCTTGTGCTTCCGACTCCTGCGGCCAGACCGAGCAGGTCACAAACAACAATTTACCATCGGGCCGCAGCATCTGCCAAAGATTGTCGAGAATCCGTGCCGAAAGTGTTGCAAGCTGTGCGGCATCGACCTTGCGCCGCAACCAGCGGATGTCGGGATGGCGGCGTACGATACCGGACGCCGTGCACGGTACATCGGCCAGGATGCGGTCGAACGGCTTGCCATCCCACCAGGCAGCGCTGGCGGCGTCGCCGGTCACCAGCGTGGCGTTGAGGTGCAGGCGATCGAGGTTGTCGGTGATGCGCTGCAGCCGCTTGGGGTCGTTGTCCAGCGCTAGTACGTCGGCCCGGGACGCTTCGAGCAGGTGCCCGGTCTTGCCGCCGGGCGCAGCACACGCGTCGAGCACGCGCATGCCGGCCTGTACATCCAGTAACGGCGCCGCCAACTGTGCCGCCGCATCCTGCACCGACACCATGCCGTCGGCAAAGCCCGGCAACTGGCCGACCGGCACTGCCTGTGTCATGCGCACTGCGTGGGGACCCACCTGCGTGGCCTGCATGGCATTGGCCGCCAGCAGCGCCAGGTAATCGGCCACACTGGTCTTGCGCTGGTTCACGCGCAGGGTCAATGGCGGCGCGGTATTACCGACTTTCAGGATATCCTGCCACTGATGCGGATAAGCCGCGCGGGTGGCGTCAATCCACCAGGCCGGGAAATTCCATACGGCCACCGGATTTTTCATGGCATCGGCCAGCAGCGCATCGCGCTCGCGCAGGAAGCGGCGCAACACTGCATTGACCATGCCTTTGGCATGCGCGATGCCCAGATCCGAAGTCGCCGCCGTGACAGCCTGGTCTACCACCGTGAAAGCGTTGTAGGGATTATTTTCCGGGGTCTCGTCGGGATTGGAGATGAGTCCGAGCGCGCAGCACAGCAAGCCGTGCAGCAACGCTGGCGCGGGGGCCTTGGTGGTGAGCGCACCGATCAGGATTTCGACGCGGCCGAGCTGGCGCATCGTTCGGTAAGCGATATCCTGAATGGCGCCACGTGCTTGCGGGGGCGTCTCGACTTGCGAAAATACGTCGGCCAGTGCCTGCGGTAAAGCCGTGCCCTTGCGGACCATTGCAACGGCTTGCGCCGCACCGAGCAGCGCGAACGCCAGCGAATCGGATTTGAGAGTGGATTTGGACATCAGTTCTTTGTCAGTGCCAGCTTGAGGCCGAGCGCGACGAATGCCGCCCCGACTGTTCGTTCAAGCCATTGTTTGAATTGCGGATTTTGTCCTGCGCGACGTGCCAGTGTTCCGGCCAGAATCGCCGTGCCGCTATTCCACAATGTCGACATCAGCACGAATACCACGCCAAGCATCAGGAAAGCGGTGGTTTTTGCGGGCGCGTCTACACGCACGAACTGCGGAAAGAACGACACGAAAAACAGGATCACCTTGGGATTAAGCAGATTCGTGGCGGTCGCCTGCCAGAACATCGTCGTCAGCGCGCGGTGTGCTTGCGGCGCTGTGGCTGCTTTCGCCGGCGACGGTCGTGCCCACAGCATGCGAACGCCCAGGTAGACTAGATAAGCACCGCCGGCCAGTTTGATCAGTTCGAACAGGGTGGCCGAAGCTGCCAGAATGGCAGTCAGGCCAAAAGCGGTCGCTACGACATGCACGCAGCAGCCTGCTGCGATGCCGAGCGCCGACATCAGCCCAGCAGCGCGCCCCTGCGCAATGCTGCGACCGACGATATATGCCGTGTCAGGGCCCGGCGTTGCATTGAGCAACACGACGGCCGCGCAAAACAGTCCGAAATCGGTAATGCCGAAAAAACTCATGGGAATTGCCCGGCGACGCGGGAAAGCGATAAAAGACGTGATTGTAGCGGGGAACCGCTTGACCGCGTTTGCCAGCGTTGCTGCAGCGAGGCGAATGTCAGCGCTCGGCCAGCCACTCCTGCAGGTCGGCGAGCACGCGACGGGCGTCGGTTTCGTTGAAGAGCTCGTGATAGAAGCCGTCATACCAGTGTAGCGTACCGATGCCTGGTGCAAGCTGTGCAAAAAACTGCCTGCTGCCTTCAGCGTCGACCAGCTTGTCGTCGCCCGCCACTACCATCAGCGTCGGTATCTGCAATCGACCGGCCTGCGCCTGTGCCAACGCAACCGCATCAAGCATGCTGCGCAACAGCCGCGCGCTGATCTTGCCGTGGACCAGCGGATCGGTTTTGTAGGCATCGACCACCGCCTGGTCATGGGACAGGTAACGCACTTTCAATCCGCTGGCCACGCCGAACCCAGGCGCGATTGCACTCAATAGTTTCAACAGCGTTTTTTCGATCCCCGATAAGGGCAGCGCCAATGCCGGCGACGACAGGATCAAGCCGCGCAGTGGCTACAGCCCTGCCGTCGCGAAGCGCGCAGCGAACAGGCCGCCCATGCTGTGTCCCAGCAGGATCGGCGGCTGCGCCAGCTGCCGCGCAAAATCGTCGATCACAATTTTGGCATCCTGCACCAGCGCGTCGCCATCCGGCGTGTCGCCGCGCGCGCCGCCCGAGCGCCCGTGGCCACGGTGGTCATAGATGCGCACCGACCACCCGAGCGTATTGAGCAAGCGCGCCACATGCAGGTACCGCGCGCCATGCTCGCCCAAGCCATGCATAATTACGATGCCATCGCGCGCGATCGGCGTATTCACTGGGTCGTACGAAACGGGGCTGAAATCGGTGACGAACAGCTGTGTGCCGTCGCCCGCTTTCAAGACCCGTTCACGTGGTACCGTCATTAGACGCCCCACATCACATCTTTTTTCGCGGCATTTGCCGCCCGCAGCATTTCAAGCACTGGATAAGCGCGGGTCGCGAAGCTGACGAACTGCGCCGGCTCGTGTTCATGGTCGTCGGTTCCTTCGGCACGGTGCATGGCAACATCGCGCTGGATTTCCTCGGCGGCGAAATGGGCGCGGTTTTCGGCGATTTCACGTTCCAGCAATGCGATCGCATCCGGGGTTTCGGCAGCGGTCAGCACACCGCGCGCGACGTCCTTGTGAAACAGATCCAGGATGCGTTTCGCATGCTCCTTGTACATGGTAACGTCGGCGGCTGCTTTTGATTTGAAAGTAATTAACATGGACAGTCCTTTCACATATGTCGATGTCAAAACCATAGCACGAAATCCGTATTTCAAGGAGCCAATACCATGCCGGCCCGCTCTGCAAGCAGGCAGTGCGTTCAATTGGTCTTGAACGATGAAAAAAAGGTATCGACCGCTTCGCGTGAGATCTTTTTTTCGGGGCCGACCACGATCGCCTGGTAGACCTTGCGGTCCTGGGCGACGAAGCGCGCGACCAGCAGTTGCGATGGGCCATTGCCGGCTTGTGCGCTCACCGCTTCGAGATCGATCGCGGTGCCTTGGTAAGTTCCCGTCGTCGACGCCGATGCCTGTGCGTTGGCGCTGGTCCGTTCGCGCGTGATACGGCCATCGATATTTTTGACCATGGCAGTCTTCATGGCCAGCAGCGCCGCCTGGGCTTGGGCGGCATCGGCCAGTTCTGCTGTGCCGATGGCAAACACGGCGCCGTCGACCTCGGCAGCGGTCATGACCATCGTCACTTGCGTGCCATCCAGATTGACTGACCGCGAATGGGTAGCCGGCTTGGCCGGCAGCATGATGGTGTAGGGGGTGGTAGCCCCGTGGATTTCGCGCCAGTCGTATTTGGCGGTACAGGCGGCGACAGCGATCAGGACTGCGGCGATGGCGACCTTCGAAGCATGGGGAGTGAAAGATTTCGACATGGTGAAATGGTAGCAGGTATCGCGACGATACCGTGGCCAGCAGATTCGAGGCAGTCTCAAAAAATCGAGCGCCCCGTCAGCGTGGTGAAGCGCTCCAGCGCCATCGTGCCGGCAAGCGAATTACCGGTGTGGTCCAGCCCGGGCGACCATACCGTCAACGCCAGTTCGCCCGGCACGATGGCGACGATGCCACCGCCGACGCCACTTTTAGACGGTAACCCGACGCGATAGGCAAAATCGCCGGCGGCGTCATAGGTGCCGCAGGTTAGCATCAGCGCATTCATGCGTTTGGACGAACTGGGAGAGAGCACTTGTTCGCGGCTCCACGGAATTGTGCCGTGTTCGGCAAAAAAGCTGGCAGCCTTGGCCAGTTCCATGCACGTCATACTGATCGAACACTGGCGGCAATAAGCGTCGATGACGGTCTTGACATCGTTGTGCAGATTGCCAAAATCCTTCATCAAATAAGCGATGGCATGATTTCGATGGGTATTTTCACGCTCGGAGCGTGCCACGTCTTCATCGAACGCCAATGCTGGCTCGTCGGCCACCAGCCGGATGAAGTCGCGTACCGCCAGATCGGCCTGGCCATGACGCGATGTCAGGATGTCCGAGATTACCAGCGCCCCGGCATTGATGAACGGATTACGCGGGATACCGCATTCGTATTCGAGTTGCACCAGCGAATTGAACGGGTTGCCGGAGGGTTCCTTGCCGACCCGCTTCCAAATGGCATCGCCCTCCTCCGAAAACGCCAGAGCCAGGGCAAAGAGCTTAGTCACGCTCTGCACCGAAAATTTGGTGTCGGCATCGCCTGCGGTATAAGTTTTTCCATCGACGCAGTACACCGCGATGCCGAACTGATCGGGCGATACGGTGGCGAGTTCCGGAATATAGCTGGCGACTTTGCCTTGCCGCAGGAACGGCTGCATGTCGTCGCGGATGGAATCGATGATCTGTTGATAGTTGATTGACATGAGCAATAGTTTTTGCAAGACGATGGCGCCGTCGGGGGAACGATAGTAATGGAAATTTCTTGCGCCCCCTTGATGGGTGCTCGGCTATCTTAAGTGATTAGTCAGAAACTGGCTTTGCCACGGTCATTAATCTGACACGCTCAATCTGATGAAGCCTGTATGATTTCGACCGCGTCGAGATACGCACGCGCTTGCGAACGAGGCCATTCGACAGACCGCAAGGGCGCTTTCCATGCCAACGCTGCGGGCCTGCTGTTCTCAAACCGAAGTTATCAGACCGGCGTTATCAGAACGAAATTGTCAGGCCGGATCGGCCGTGGGCGCTTTCGAGGGGTCCGAACCGACTTCGGTGATAACTGAATTCAGCGCTCCGCGGGCGAGGTATTGACAACGCTTGGCACGAATTGCCGCGACGCGCTCCTGATCCCAGCGATAAAATCCTTTACCCGTCGACGCGCCGAGATTACCCTGCTCGACCTGTTCACGCAGCAGCTCCAATGGTTTTTCGTCGGTGCAAAGCTGCGGCATCAGATGCGATGCAATCGTCAGGAGCGTACCGAGCCCACCGAGATCGGCGCTCTCTAGCGGCCCCATCATGCTGTAACGACGCCCGAGCGATGCTTTCATGACGTTATCGACGGTCTGGGCATCGGCAGCGCCGCTTTGCACGATATGCAAGGCTTCGCGCAGAATCGCAAACTGCAAGCGATTGCCGATAAAACCCGGGATCGCAATCTTGAGTACCACCGGTTCGGCGGCAATTTCGCGCAATAACGCGACCGTTCTCTCAACGGTGGCAGGCGTTGTCGCGGTTCCCGGCACCACCTCCACAAGCGGAATCACATGCGGCGGATTCCAGAAATGTGCAATCACAAAACGTCCCTTGGCCGCCATGTTTTGACAAAGTGCGTCCGGCATGATGCCGCTGGTGTTGCTCGCAATAATTGCGTCCGGTTTGACGATCGATTCTAGTTGCGCATAGATATCCTGTTTCAAAGCCAGCACATCCGGAATCGCTTCGATCACGATGTCGACCGAGGCCAGCGTGCGCAGGTCAGACGTGGCAGTTATTCGCGTGCGTACTGCGTCGCGCTTGTCGGGATTGATCGATCCTGCGTCGATCTGTTCTGCCAGGATATCGTCGACGATCGCGGGAATCCGTGCAATTCGCGCTGCATCGGCTTCGATAACGACCGTGTTAATTCCTGCCAAAGCAAATTGGGTCGCAATGCCTGCGCCCATTAATCCGCCGCCGATAATGCCCACTCGATTGTTGTTCATTTTTCTTCCTTTAGATTGTTGGTCCACCTTACTTCTCTACGCCAGAAATCCAGAAATCGATTTTCTTGCCAGCCTTGTCGTTCGAGTAGACGATGCCTTGCCGAAGTTGGTCTGCGAAATAGGTCACGCCGTTTTTAATCGGCGTCCCATCGGCGAGCCGCATCGTGTGGGTCGGATTGATGAATCGCGCGGCACGAAATTTTTCGGGAAACAAATTGCTTGGCAGCCTGAGATCTTTACCGACATCCAGTGGGTGCGGTTCGGGATGCTCCGGTTCGAACGTACAGCGCACTGCACAGGGCAGGGTCGCGGAATGGATGGTGATTTTCGGCCACATCGCCCCGACAATATCGAAAGGCAGTGTCAACATGTCTTTGACCTGATAGACCGTGTCACCAATTTCGCAGGTCTGTATCTTGGCTGGATCGATGTTGTACAGCTCACCGATTTTATCCATCCACAGTTCCGGCAAAGTCGATTGATAAACCGGGTATTCGCCATTGCAGATCATGTGCGTTTCGTACGACGTATTCGAGCAGGAGTTGAATGGACGATCCTGCGGGAAACGTCCTTTGTCGCCATGCCAGCTCGGCGTGCCGCCGTAGGGATAGCCATTCTCCGGTCCCGACATGGCGACAGCGAGCGGTAAGATCTTGTCGGGATATTTGCACGGAATAACTTTTGTGATGTTTGGCATACCGGTGAATTTGATCGATTCTGCCACCGGGGAGAGGCCGCTTGGATGCACGCCAGAGGTCTCGAAGGTCGAATGTACTTCACCTTCCCAGACCTTGCCCGATATCTGCGTGGCTTCCTGATGGAGGCAACCCATTTTGAGGGCGCCCGGTTGGCCGTTCATGGTCTGCTCGCGCCACAAGTTGATTGGAGCGATATGGGCGACGTGTCCATACGTGACTGGAAACTGCAACTTCAGCGACACACCGCGATGGTTCGGCGGTAGGGTAATGGCCGTGATTTTGTCGAACAGTTCGGCAATGCAAGGCTGGTTTTCCGGATCATCCATCGCGGTGACCAGAGTTGGTTCATGGCGCAGCGCGTTTTTGAGTTCCTCGATATTTTCGGGCGGCGACCAGATGCCGGCCAACGACCTTGCATTGAATATTGCCTGGACAGCCGGGACCTGCTCGAACAGATCGGTACTGGCCGCCGGCGACTGCAAGGTAACAAACGGCTTCACAGCATCTGGATTACGTTTGATCTGATCGAGCAATGCCGCAGCGACGGCGTCGGGCAATTTGCCATCGATACGCATACCTTCCGCGTAGGCCAGTGCGGCTGGTTCGGTTTTGATGGCGCGCGCGGTACTGAACTGCAGACCTGCCTTGACCATGTCCTTGTGCAATTTGTCAAAGAAGCGGTCATAGCGTGTCACGGTCGCATGGTGCGCTTCGAATGCGCGGTCGAGATTGATGATGTCGTAAAACGCCTGGTCCAACGACGCCTGCTCGCCCAGTCCTGCCAGTTGCTGGTCGATACAGGCATAGTCGCGTGGGCCCAGCTCATGCAATTGCTTGCCGAGACGCTGGGCATAGCCGGCGACGAACTCTTTCACAGGATTTTTCGCGCGCGGATTGCCATCGGCGACGACGGCCAGACAACTACCGTATTCGTCACGAAACGTGTACATGACCAACGCCGTATGCAGACCCGACGCAGTGCTGCCACCCTCACCGGGCGGCAGCATGCCATGCAACGACAGGCTGACCGGCCCATGCTGGGCAACGAGGGCTTCGACGTCCCGCACAGTGGGATTCTGGCAAAACGCCAGCGCTTGCCTGGTCGATTCCTCCGGCTTGAATTTGGCAAGTAGGTCTGTGTGCATCGCGTAAGTATCGACGTCGGCCACGCCCTCGCGGTGGAAACGAAAAGTGCTGCGCAATGCGTCGGTTACCGGAGTCTGCCGCAATTGCTGCAGTATCGATTGCGTGACGAAGCCACGGCGCGAGCGTGTTGGTGATGAGGCGAAAGACTGCGGCCGCGCCGGCTGATATCCTAGATGTTGCAGAGCGCTCAGGTATCGCGTGGCCACGGTGCGATTAATCGCGCATGAACTCAGCGTTGCGCGTGGCAGTTGGGTCAACGTGGCACGTGTGCGCCCCGCTACGGATGAAAGCATGCTGGATCCTCGATATGTAAAGATGTGTCGTCGCAAACGGTGATGAGCTGGCGAAGTGCCAGATCCGGAACGAAGCCTGCACCCGTTTCGTTATGAGGCAGCTCCAATGAAAGAATCGGCACTGAGTGGTCGTGCTAGCCAAATAGGTTCCAAAAATCCGAATTGTTTTTACAACTTGCATGCCAACCGCATCTTGGAAATTTTTTAAGTAGTCGGCCGCCAATGGCGTGCGCAGATTTGCGTAAAAGCAAAGTAATTAACGTCGAGGGAAAAGTGGTTAGGCGGAAAGCAATGCATTCGACCTTTGGTGCGTTGACCCGTCCGCATCGGTGCGGAATGCGCACCTGACACGATGTGCCGGCAAGCGGGTTTCAATCGGTGCAGCGCACAGTGCGCCGGCTGTCTGCGCGGTAGCTGATCAATTTTAGAGGCAGTTTCCGCAGACCGATGAAACAGGTCAGCCGACGTCAGTTCCCACTCTGCCAGAAACGCCGTATCTTGTGCGACACCAGCGTCTTCAGATAAGCCGTCACCAAGCGGGGATCGATGACCAACTGCAACGCAGTCCGATAGTGGGCACGTGCTTCACGGTTGCGTCCTTGGCAATAGCAAAAATAGCCGAGGGCAAACCAGTTGTCCGCCATTTTTTTTTCATATTGCTGTAACTCGGCCGATGTAAACCCCGCGCCATGGCGTTCGATATTACGACGGTGCACGGTAATCGAATCACGATAGAGTGTTTCACTATTTTTGGTCATGTTCGAGCCGTGAATCCGGTAAGCGCTAAGTTGCCGATCGATAAAACCGAGTTTTCGATGCCTTGCGACCGCCCACCAGAATTCGATGTCTTCAGCCATTTTGACGTCGTCGGCAAAACGCAAACCGTCGTCGACGACGGAGCGACGCAGCATGATGCTCGATGTATGTACCGAAGAATGAACTAGGGCCATGAACCTGTAGAACTGCGGATTGCAGACATACGTTTGCGGCGACAGTTGCGACAGATACGGTTGCGCGCGCTCAAGGAACCGATGGTGCAGCAAGAACGAGCTCGTGGTCACCACACCCGATTCATCGATCAGCTGCATGTCGTGAAATACCGCAATAATATCCTGATGTTCATCGAGGAACCGGCGTTGCTGTTCCAGCTTGGAGGGCGCGTAAAGGTCATCACCGTCGAGAAAGCAGAGATAATCGCCTTGCGCCAGTTTCAGACCGGCGTTGCGCGCAATCGACGCCTTACCTCCATGCGCTTGCGGATGAATTTTTATGCGCGCGTCCCGGCTCGCGGCTTCACGCGCCAGTTGCAAGGTGCCATCGGTCGATGCATCATCGATCACCAGAATCTCAAGGTCACGTTCAGACTGCGCCGCTACCGATGCGATCGT
>JACMQD010000070.1 GCA_014377155.1 Herminiimonas sp. | reverse complement strand
TCGCCACAAATCCGCCCACTGGATTCTGCGCCCCCTGCGCTCCGGCGCGCCCCCAAGCGACCGCCGTTTTTACCGCGAATGTGCCGGTGACAAAATCGTGAAAGGCGGTGTTATAGGTTGTCAACAGGGCGCCGATGCGCTGCTGCGATGCGGCGTCGAATTTTCCGGTTGCAAGGCGCTCTTTGAATTCCTTCATGACAGTGTCGAACTTAGTCACATATTCGTCACGTTCGCGCAAAATGAAATCCTTTTCGTGCCGACGAAACGACAGAACGCGCACCTCGGCGTCGACGTCGCCCATCTTCTGCACCACGCTTTCGAGTTCATGAACCGACTTGCGCAATGTGCCTTGCAAGCCGCTGTTTTCGTCAAAGCCCAATAGGGTTTGCTGCTTTGCGGCCTCCAGAAAAGCCTTGCGATAGTCTTCTGTCTTCCTGTTCAGGTTGTCGAGTACCGCGACGTCGTCGCTACCGGCTTCCGGGTTGGCGCGCGCACGGGCAAGCACGGCCAGCGTCTTTTCGTAGTTCGCTGCATGCTTGTCGAGTTCGGCGGTGGTTTTGCGATCGAGGAAGTCTTTCTCGTTACGCCTCAACTGCAGCATTTGTGTGTGATATTGCTGTAGCGTGGTGGCCAGCAAACCGAGTTGGCGCGCGGCCTCCACACGCTGGGAAAGATAATAAGTCGTCCCCAGATAGATCACGGCCAGGACACCGAAAATCGTGATGGCGGCACGCACCATTGCTGCCACCCGCTCTTGGCCCGAGATGCCAATGCCGAAAAAGCGGCCGGGACGGAACATGTTTTTTCGATCTGGTTGCATGATGATTTTCCTCTAGAGAGCATTGAACGTCTAACGTCGTAGTACGGTGTCGTGCATCATCAAAAAAATGCGGCGTGTGTTAGTGAGAATTCTCCAGTGCCTGCTCGATCGCATTGAGCAAGGCGTCGCATTGGAGGTCAAAATACAGCTCGCCGCCGATACTGCACGCAGCGCGTAAATACGGTACGAGGCGCGCCGGCGCCGTAGCGATATCGACTTGATCCGCTATCGACCAGCGCAGGCGCTGCGGCAGTCCATCAATGACTACGCCAGCGGCATTTGCGCCATGTGACATGACCAGCAACATCGGCTTTGCCGCCGGATTGCGATCGACCTCGAGATAGGTCGATAGGTCGAACACCGGTGTCAGCACGCCATGTAGATTGGCCATGCCGCAAAACCAGCTAGGCGCATTGGGAATGCGGTAAAGCACCGGCATCTCCGCCAGTTCACTACCGTCGGCATAGCCAATCATTAAATTGAGCGATCCAATCCGAAACCCCTGGCGCGCATGAACTCCTGGCGACGGTGTGCCGGTCGCTGCAAGCAGGGGCGCGGTCGGGATGGCACGCGGTGAGGGATGGGGTGAGTCGGAAAATGAAAATCCGCGCGATAGCGCCTGCGTTGGCGACAGTAACCGATGTTGGGGTCCACAGGACGGCGCGGTGGTGAGGAGGAGTTGCTGCTTCATGACCTAGCCTTGAAGTTGAACGAGGATCTGGTCTTCGCTGTACGGCTTTGACACATAGCCTTTTGCGCCCAGCATCTGGCCCCATGCCTGGTCGGCTTTCTGGTTCTTGCTCGATACGAACACGACCGGAATCGATTTGGTTGTATCGTCTGACTTGAGCTTGCGGGTGGCGGCAAAGCCATCCATGCCTGGCATGTTGATGTCCATGAATATCAGGTCGGGCAAGTTGTTCCTGGCGCATTCGAGTGCCTGAGCACCCGACTCCGCCAATAGTACGAGGTGCCCGGCGTTGGCGACGATGCGTTCGAGGTGCAGGCGATCGACTTGAGCGTCATCTACGATCAGTACTTTCTTAGTCATGACAATTCCTTTGAAAGCTCCACGACCGGAATCAGCGGTTTGCCGCGCACCGGTTCGAACGATTGATTAAAGGGCGCGCACTTGGGTCAGCAATTGTTCATCGGTGTAGGGCTTGGTAACGTAACCGCTTGCACCCAGCATCTGGCCCCACGCCTTGTCGGCTTTCTGGTTCTTGGCCGTGACGAGAACAACCGGGATATCCTTTGTGCTTATATCGCCTCGTATGGCGCGGGTTGCCGCAAATCCATCCATGCCGGGCATGTTGACATCCATGAGAATGGCGTCGGGCTTGCTGCGTTTTACTGCCGCGAGCGCTTCGTTTCCGTTGCCGGCAGAGTTGACGAGATAGCCGGCATCGCCAAGCAGCTTTTCGAGCCGGTTGCGATCACTCTCATTGTCTTCGACGATCAAGATAGTACGGGCCATGGTTGTTCCTTAACGGGTTGCAGGGTGGAGGGAAAAATCACATGCAAGACACGGCACTCGCAGCGGCCAAATTTAAGGCATGCGGCCAGGTACAGCGCTCGTCACCCACGTCCGGGGCGGGATGGCAGCCGTGCTCTGAGCTGGTCCCGGTATAAAGCGCGAGAGCACTTCGTACAACGTTTGTGGATCAACCGGCTTCGTGAGATAGGCGTCGCAGCCGGCCATCTTTCCGCGTATGCGATCGAACGGCGACGATTTGCTGGTCAACATCACGATGGCTGCACCGGTGCCGCTCCGCGCGCGTCCCTTGATGCGCCGACACGCTTCATATCCGTCGATGCCGGGCATCAGAACATCCATCAAAATGCACGCGTAAGAGTCGGCGCCGGCGGCGTCGACGCCTTCTTCGGCGCTTGCGACGTCGGTGACGATCAATCCTCGCGGCTCAAGCATCGAACGAAGGTATCCACGTACCGCCATGCTGTCATCGACGATGAGTACCGAACGTTGCGACGGTGCGGATGGCCGGTTGGTCGCGAGCGTTTCGGTGG
>JACMQD010000069.1 GCA_014377155.1 Herminiimonas sp. | reverse complement strand
GTACCTTCAGGCCCACCCCGCGCGCTGTCAGGTCATGCACCGTATTGATCAAATGGCGCAAATCCCGACCTAACCTGTCCAGTTTCCAAACCGCCAGCGTGTCACCTTCGCGCAACGCCTTGAGACAGGCGGCCAAGCCGGGACGATCTTCCCGTTTTCCGGACGCCTGATCTTCGTAGAGATGCTTTGGTTCAACACCAGCTAATTCCAGTGCATCCCGCTGCAAGTGGATTGTCTGCGAACCGTCCGCCTGCGACACCCGCATGTATCCAATCAACATGATTTCACCTGTCACTTATACGGTCGAATATGTGACAAATTATGCCAACAAGAAAATGCCGTCAAATTCTGTCACATAACCCGTAACTTATTTTAAGGCACACGAAGGGTGATTTTTGCGAATAATGTGACAAAACTCTTTTGGAATTGATTTCGACCTACCCAAGCGCTGCTTCTTTGCAGAGGACTTCCGAGCATAAACGCGAATGGTGCGCAGGACTGTTGGTGACCGGGTGTCCAATAGTCCTCTGCACGAGGTAGGTTTCGTCCAATAACATGGTGCAGTCTACTTCTGAAAACGACGGGCAACTAAGGAATTATTTTTGGGGGCATATTCATTTTCAGAAAATCGTAGATCGTTTATCCATGCGTGTTTCGGGCAGGATTAGGCTTCCCGTCTCCAACGTGTTTAAAGAAGTCCGAAGAAGTCTAGAAACCGGCCTCAAGCCCACTGCTGACGCGGGTTTTTTGTTTCTAGAGCGTTTTTAACGTTCATTGCAATCCAGTATTTTTGTGGGTATGGTTGACGGTATCTACTGATACCGCCAAACGGATACCGTCAAAATGCCAAAACTTGCCAAACCCCTGACAGACATACACCCGCGCACAGCTAAAGCCGAGCAGACGTTTGAAAAGCTGGCGCGTGAGTGGCACGCCAACAAGCTATCAAGCTGGCACCCTTCTAGGCCCAAGGACACCATACGGTGCTTGGAGATCGACATATTTCCAGAGATTGGCGCAATGCCGATTGCAGCCGTCCGCTGTACTGCATCGCACGCCATTGTCAGGACACCGACGATATAGCAGGGCCTTTGCCACCGCAACGTAACCGGCTTGTCGGCAGCGGCAATGCAACCACCTAGATGAAAAAACGTGGCGTGGGAGAACGCTAATAGGGGGGGGCTCCGTACTTCATTGGCTTTTATGCAAACTACTGAAGTCCGTTGATCGGGGACAGCGAGCGCGGCGATCTGAGTGCCGTCACTTGTTGTTTCGGGCACCCAATCCTTTGACAGGTCACAGGCCGTCGCGGATGATTGCCACCCTGCGGTTGAGCCGGCTACATAATTTTAAGTAGCTTTTCAGCTGCAGTGAAATTGCCATCATGCGCGATGTCGGCTGCGGTTTTGCCACGATTGTCTTTCATGTTGCGGTTCGCGCCTTGTTCCAGCAAGAACTTGATGGTCGACTCGTGTCCATATCCCGTCGCCCACATTAGCAGCGTCGCATTATTATCAAGAATCGCATTGACATTCGTCCCTGCGCTCAGCAGCTCGGCAAGACATGCGTGGCAGCCGGTGCCTGCGGCGTAGATCGCCGCATTTTTCTTCACCCTATCTACAGGATCGAGCTTCGCTCCGGCAGCAACCAGCTTTTTTACAAGATTCGGGTTGCCGCTGAAAGCCGCCCCCATCACAGGCCTTCTCAATCAAGGTACAAGGCAAGAATCCGGAACATGCGGTATTCAGTCCTGACGGTCGCCTCATCTTCGTCAGTGCGGAAGAAGGCGATGCGGTCGACGTGATCGACTTCGCGTCGCGCAAGCAGGTCGCGCAGGTACCGGTCGGCGCACGTCCTCGCGGGATTGGGTTTTTGCCCGATAGCAGTCGCGTCTATGTCGCAACCGAGAACAGCAACGAGGTCTACGTCATCGATACACGCACATTCGGGATCGTGACCCGCATCAAGGCCGGGCTGCGCGCCAACGGTGTGACCGTCCATCCGGATGGCTCGCGGGTATATATCTCCAACGGTGGCGACGGCAACGTGTCGGTGATCGATACGGTAACCAATACGATTATCGCGACGGTAGCCACCGGGCAGCGTCCCTGGAACATGGCCATCACGCCGGATGGCAAAAAACTGTACGTCGCTAACGGCCGCTCCAATAATCTATCCGTCATCGATACAGTACAGAATACGAAGCTGCGCGATATCGCCGTCGGCAAACTGCCTTGGGGTGTCGTGATCCGGTGAGGCGCAGGCGGCTTTGCCGCGTACTGCCATGGACTGTGGCGCGAGTACTTATTCGATTAGGTATTCGATCAGGAGTCGTCCCTGAGCACATCTGCATCGAGGTGTAATGGCGACCTTGAACACAGCGCGAGGCTAGTCAACGGTTCCGGTGCCGGGCCGGCAATCGGTATGATTAACCGACTCAGTTTCGAAAAGCCTGTCGCTCGCGCCAAGTTTCCTGCACAAACGGCTCGGTGCTCCCATATAGGCCGCGACGTTAATCCAATTAGGCAGTAAATCAAATAGGTCTATACAAAGCTAAAACCCCAAATTTTGATCTACATCATAATTTCTTCATCCACGCTATGTGAAGCTTCAGCGATTTGACGCTCCCGCTTGCCAACTACGCCGAATGATGATGAACGAGAAAATCCGCACGATACTGAATGACATCATCGCACTCGAAGATGAGCTGGCAACGACCCTGCGCGAACAGCAAAGCAAGATTTTTTTTGAGGTCGACGGCAAACGCGCGCACTTCGATCGTGTATTGCGCGAAGAGCACCGCAAACTTAAAAGTAGCCTGCTGCACTGGCTGGTGACGTATCGGCCGCAGAACCTGGTAACCGGTCCGATCATCTACGGCATGATTTTTCCGCTGCTGCTGGTCGATCTGTGTATCAGTTTTTATCAGGCATGCTGCTTTCCGATCTACGGCATCGTCAAGGTGCAGCGCGCACACTACTTTATCTTCGACCGCCAGCACCTCGGTTATCTGAACATCATTGAAAAATTTCATTGCACGTATTGCGCGTATGGCACCGGCCTGATCGCTTATTGCACGGAGATCATCTCCCGCACGGAACAATATTTTTGCCCGATCAAGCATGCCCGAAAAATGCTCGGAAGACAGGCGCGCTATGCCGACTTCCTCGAGTTCGGCGAGGCAGCGGACTATGAAAAAAAGCTCGAAGAATACCGGCTTGCCTTGGGCAAATCGGAATAAGAAATTTTGCATCCCAGGAGTCCCATCATGCGCCAAGAAAAAATGACTACCAAGCTCCAGGAAGCGCTGTCCGATGCGCAGAGTCTTGCGGTGGGCAACGACAACCCGTATATCGAACCTGCCCATCTGCTGACGGCTTTGCTTGATCAGGACGACAGTGGCACCCGCTCGCTGCTGCAACGCGCGGGCGTTAATGTCGGCGCGCTCACCAATGCGCTTAAGGGGTCGCTGGAGCGCCTGTCCAAAGTCTCGGGCACCGGCGGTCAGGTTCAGGTGGGGCGTGAACTGATGTCGATGCTTAACCTGGCCGACAAGGAAGCGCAGAAGCGCGGCGACCAGTTCGTCTCCAGCGAGATGATCCTGCTTGCGCTTACCGACGACAAGTCCGACGCCGGCAAGGTCGCACGCGAAGCAGGCTTGTCGCGCAAGGCAATCGACGCCGCAATCGCGACCGTGCGCGGTGGCGAGGGCGTCAGTTCAGCCGACGCCGAGGGCCAGCGCGAATCACTCAAGAAGTACACGCTGGACCTGACCGAGCGCGCCCGCCAGGGCAAACTCGATCCGGTGATCGGGCGCGACGATGAGATTCGCCGCACCATCCAGATCTTGCAGCGGCGCACCAAGAACAACCCGGTCCTGATCGGCGAACCGGGCGTCGGCAAAACTGCCATCGTCGAAGGATTGGCCCAGCGCATCATCAACGGCGAGGTGCCCGATTCGCTCAGGGGCAAGCGCGTGCTTTCGCTCGACATGGCGGCGCTGGTGGCAGGCGCGAAATTTCGCGGCGAATTCGAAGAACGTCTCAAATCCGTGCTCAAGGAACTTGCCCAGGACGAGGGCCAAACCATCGTTTTCATCGACGAAATGCACACGATGGTGGGCGCCGGCAAGGCCGAAGGCGCGATGGACGCGGGAAATATGCTCAAACCCGCGCTCGCGCGGGGAGAACTGCATTGCGTGGGTGCCACCACGCTCGACGAATACCGTAAGTATATCGAGAAGGACGCCGCGCTCGAACGACGCTTTCAGAAGGTGCTGGTCGACGAGCCAAGCGTCGAGGACACGATCGCCATTTTGCGCGGTCTGCAAGACAAGTACGAGCTGCATCACAAAGTCGAGATCACCGACGCGGCCATCATCGCTGCGGCCGAGCTGTCACACCGCTACATTACCGACCGCTTCTTGCCGGATAAGGCGATCGATCTGATCGATGAGGCAGCGGCAAAGATCAAGATCGAGATCGACTCCAAACCCGAGGTCATGGACAGGCTGGAACGGCGCATCATCCAGCTCAAAATTGAAAAAGAAGCGGTCAAAAAAGAGAAGGATGACGGCTCGCGACGCCGGCTTGGCCTGATCGACGAGGAGATCGCGCGTCTGGACCGCGAATACAACGACTACGAGGAGATTCTCAAGTCGGAGAAGGCGCTGGTACAGGGCACCACCCATATCAAGGAAGAGATCGAGCGTGTCCGCCACCAGATGGACCAGGCCACGCGGGAGAGCAACTGGCAAAAGGTCTCCGAGCTTCAATACGGCAAGTTGCCGGAACTCGAAGCGCAGCTGAAGAAGGCCGACGCCGATACCGCCCGCGAAGAATCCGGCACGACGCCGAGGCTGCTGCGCACCCAAGTCGGCGCCGACGAAATCGCCGAAGTGGTTTCGCGCGCGACCGGTATTCCGGTTGCCCGCATGATGCAGGGCGAACGTGAAAAACTGCTGCATATCGAGGACGAGCTGCACAAGCGCGTGGTCGGCCAGGACGAGGCGATCGTGGCGGTGTCGGATGCGATCCGGCGCTCGCGTGCAGGCCTGTCGGACCCGAACCGGCCGTACGGTTCTTTCATGTTCCTCGGCCCCACCGGGGTGGGCAAGACGGAACTGTGCAAGGCGCTGGCCGGCTTTTTATTCGATACGGAAGACTCGATGATCCGCATCGACATGAGCGAATTCATGGAGAAGCATTCGGTGGCCCGGCTGATCGGCGCGCCGCCCGGCTACGTCGGGTATGACGAGGGCGGTTATCTGACCGAATCGGTACGCCGCAAGCCGTATAGCGTCATCCTGTTCGACGAGGTCGAAAAGGCCCACGGTGACGTCTTCAACGTACTGCTGCAAGTGCTTGACGACGGTCGCATGACCGATGGCCAGGGCCGTACGGTGGACTTCAAGAATACTGTCATCGTGATGACCTCCAACCTGGGCTCGGAACGAATCCAGTCGATGGAAAGCGACGACCCGGGTGTGATCAAGCTGGCCGTGATGGCGGAAGTACGCAATCATTTTCGCCCCGAGTTCATCAACCGGATCGACGAAATCGTGGTGTTCCATTCGCTCGACCAGAAAAACATAGGCGCCATTGCGAGGATCCAGCTCAAGCACCTGGAGCAACGCCTGGCGCAAATGGAAATGACGCTGGCAGTCTCGCCCGAAGCGCTGCAAAAAATCGCCGAGGCAGGCTACGATCCGGTGTATGGCGCGCGTCCACTCAAGCGAGCGATCCAGCAGCAGATCGAAAATCCGCTATCGAAACTGATCCTGGCCGGGGTATTCGGTCCGAGAGAAACCATTCAGGTCGGCGTCGCAGGCGGCGCGCTCGTGTTCGGCAAACCGACCGCCGACATGGGCCAGGAGGCGGCAACGGCGAGGGCGGTCATCGAGTAAGCGGCGCGGGTCGGTGGCCGTGCGATCTTCAACGGCGGCCCGCCGACGAATGCGATCGAAGATCCGCCCCAGAAGCATGTCCTCGCGCGGTCGAGGAGCTGGGATATTTGCAGCGCTATCCGACTTCTGCCGATAAAGGCGATGCGTTCATTGAGGTAACGCGCAAGTGACCTGCCAAGCACACCGCGGCTCCAGTGGACGGTGAGCTTGACAAACCCAAGGCGCGTGTCGCTCCCGTTTTGTCCTGAAGCCGAATAGGGTAGCGGCCGGCCTTGTATGGGTCGATTGAAAAATCTGTCGGGTCGCCGGGTTGATTACGCGATTTTGGACTTGCGTACTGTTGTTGCTTCGATAACGATTGCGTGGCAGTATGGCGGACGATTGATCAGGAAATTACCTGTTCTTTCATCGGTGCGGAAGTTGATCTGCCACCGGTAACGATTCGCGCGTTCCCTATTTTTCTTTGCCAATTATCTTATGACTCCACTTCTTCACAAACGACTTCATCCTTCCACAATCGCGATGCGCTTATTGCTGATCGGCGCATTGGTTTTCTTTACCGCGTCTGTGGCCAAAGCCGCGCCATACAAAGAAAAAGCGGGCGCCAAGGACCATCCGTTGGTTGGCAGATTCCAGGGATCGATCATGCATAACTACGGGACCTACAGTTTCGAACGGGTCGATGTCCCC
>JACMQD010000445.1 GCA_014377155.1 Herminiimonas sp. | reverse complement strand
TTCGGCCCCAGCGTGGATTCGCTAGACAAGGTCGCCAGCGAAACGATCGACGGTGCGTCGTTCTATAAGCGCTTCTTTGCTATGGTCGAGGGGTATCTTGACAATCCACCAGAGCCGCCGGCGATCGTCGCCGTGCCAGCGCCGATCGATGCGGCTGCGGCGGACAAGCCGACGCTGTCAGGGCAATAATGCGGCCAGTTCTTGCGCGCCTTTGAGCAGCACCGGCAGAAATTCTTCTTCCATCTGGCGGCTGGTCACGCGCGTGGCCTGCGCGCCGACATTGAGCGCGGCCACGACCGCGCCCGATGCGCCGCGCACCGGCACTGCGATCGACCGCAAGCCTACTTCCAATTCTTCTTCGAGTATCGCGTAGCCGGCCTGCCGGATGCCCGCCAGCAGTTCGGTAAGGCGTCTGGCTGACACGACGGTGCGGTCAGTGTAAGCGCGCAGTTCGACGCCGGCCAGATAGACTTGCAGCTTCTCTTCCGACATTGCCGCCAGCATGACTCGACCGAGCGACGTGCAATAGGCCGGCAGGCGGCTTCCGACATTCAGCGCCACCGACATGATGCGTGAGGTCGACGAACGCGCAATGTACAGCACGTCATTGCCGTCGAGGACCGCCAGCGAACACGATTCATGCAGGCTGCGACTGATATGGTCGAGGCAGGGCTGGGCCGACACTGCCAGCGGCGTCGACGACAGGTACGAATAGCCGAGCGTAAGCACCTTCGGCTTGAGCGAATAGTTGTTGGCTTCCGAATCGGCATAACCGAGCTGCTTCAAGGTATGCAGGCAACGCCGCACGGCAGCGCGCGGAATCCCGGTCTTGTGGCTGATCTGCGCGATCGTCAGCGTGCGGCGCTGGTCGCTGAACGCACGCACCACTGCCAGTCCCCGCGCCAGCGAGGTCATGAAACTGGGGTCGCCGGTCATCTCCTCGATTTCTTCTGCGATGGTCAGCAGCTTCTTCGGCGATGCAATGCTGCGGTCGTGAGCGGAGGCTGGCTTGGACATAATCACCGTTCTTAATGTTCGATTAATGGACAGTAGTGCGTTGACCGAACGCTGTCAATGCATCAGGTGTCCGGTCATCGCACACAATTTGCGCACGGTTCTTGACCCCGCGATTTCATTATCGATAAACTCAAACTGTTCTATAAACAGACATTCGTGCGAACATCGAACACCATGCCGCTATTATTTGGGGCCTGTCAAAGTCAGGTCGGTAGCGCATTGCATCCATAAAGGCACCGAACGTGATCGATAAAACCTGTGAATCGCTGGAGCAAGCCGTCGCCGACGTCGCGGATGGCGCGACCGTCATGATCGGCGGTTTTGGCAATGCCGGCATGCCCTCGGCTCTCATCGAGGCACTGATAGGCCAAGGCGCACGCGACCTCACTATCGTCAACAACAATGCCGGCAACGGCGATGTCGGACTGGCGGCACTGCTGAAGGCGAAGCGGGTGCGCAAGATCATCTGCTCGTTTCCGCGCCAGGCCGATTCGCATGTGTTCGATGCGCTTTACCGTGCCGGTGAGATCGAACTGGAACTGACGCCGCAAGGCAATCTGGCCGAGCGCATCCGCGCAGCCGGCGCCGGCATTGGCGGCTTTTTTTCGCCGACCGGATTCGGCACGTTACTTGCCGAAGGCAAGGAAACCCGTTTGATCGACGGTAAGCACTATGTTCTGGAGTCGCCGATCCACGCCGATTTCGCGCTGATCAAGGCGCACCGTGGCGACCGCTGGGGCAATCTCGTCTATCGCAAGGCAGCCCGCAACTTCGGCCCGATCATGGCAATGGCCGCCAAGTGCACCATCGCGCAGGTCGCTGAAATCGCCGCATTGGGCGATCTCGATCCTGAAGTCATCGTCACGCCCGGCATTTTCGTCCAGCGCGTGGTCTTGCAGGCAGGTGTGCAATGAAGCGCCTGACCCGTGACCAGATTGCCGCGCGCGTGGCGCAGGACATTCCAGAGGGCGCCTATGTCAATCTCGGCATCGGTTTGCCGACCATGGTCGCCAACCATCTGCCGGTTGATCGCGAAATTTTCCTGCACAGCGAGAACGGCTTGCTCGGCATGGGCCCTGCGCCCGCCCCCGGCGAAGAGGACGAAGACCTGATCAACGCCGGCAAGCAGCCCGTCACCTTACTCGCAGGCGGCGCTTATTTTCATCATGGTGATTCGTTTGCGATGATGCGCGGCGGGCATCTGGACATCTGCGTGCTAGGGGCGTTCCAGGTGTCGGCCGGTGGCGACCTGGCGAACTGGCATACTGGCGCGCCGGATGCGATCCCCGCCGTCGGCGGCGCGATGGATCTTGCAATCGGCGCCAAAAAAGTATTCGTGATGATGGAGCACCAGACCAAAAGCGGCGAAAGCAAGATTGTCGCCGCCTGCACGTATCCGCTGACGGGCATCGGTTGCGTCAATCGGATTTATACTGATCTGGCGGTGCTTGAAGTCGCGCTCGAAGGCTTGCTCGTCATCGAAAAGATCGATGACCTGTCGTTTGAACAATTGCAGCAACTGACCGGCGTACCGCTGACGAACCGGACGTGAAGATCGCCTTCGCGGCGCGCAGCGCATCCGCTTTCCTTGACCATTTTTTAGACTGAATCCATCATGACCGACGCTTTTATCTGTGACGCCATTCGTACTCCGATCGGCCGCTATGCCGGCGCCCTCAAAGACGTGCGCGCCGACGACCTCGGCGCGATCCCGCTGCGCGCATTGATGGCGCGCAATCCCAGTGTCGACTGGGCCGCCGTGCAGGATGTAATCTACGGCTGCGCCAACCAGGCCGGCGAAGACAACCGCAACGTTGCGCGCATGTCGCTGCTGCTGGCAGGCTTGCCGCAGGATGTGGCCGGCGCCACCCTTAACCGCCTGTGCGGGTCCGGCATGGATGCAGTCGGTACCGCCGCTCGTGCCATCAAGTCCGGTGAAGCCGGGCTGATGATCGCCGGCGGTGTCGAATCGATGACGCGCGCGCCATTCGTGATGGGCAAGGCCGATAGTCCGTTTTCGCGCAATGCGGCGATCTTCGACACCACGATCGGCTGGCGCTTCGTCAATCCGCTGATGAAAGCACAGTACGGCGTCGACGCGATGCCGCAGACCGCCGAAAACGTCGCCACCGAGTATCAGATCAGCCGCGCCGATCAGGATATTTTTGCCGTTGCCAGCCAGATGAAAGCCGCCGCCGCGCAGCAGAACGGCACGCTGGCGCAGGAAATCACGCCAGTCATCATCACGCCGAAAAAAGGTGAGCCGATTACGGTTTCGCAGGACGAACATCCGCGCGCCACTAGCGTCGAAGCGCTGGCGAAACTCAAAGGTGTGGTCACGCCCGACGGCAGTGTCACGGCCGGCAACGCATCCGGCGTCAACGACGGTGCATGCGCGTTGCTGCTGGCCAGCGCCGACGCCGCCGCACGCCACGGCTTGACGCCGAAGGCGCGCATTGTTGGAATGGCGACTGCCGGCGTGGCACCACGGGTAATGGGCATCGGCCCGGCACCGGCAACACAGAAACTATTGCAGCAAGTCGGCCTCACGCTCGACCAGATGGACGTGATCGAACTGAATGAAGCATTTGCCGCGCAAGGCCTGGCAGTGATGCGCATGCTTGGGCTGCAGGATAACGATCCGCGCGTCAATCCGAACGGCGGCGCCATTGCACTCGGCCATCCGCTGGGCATGAGCGGGGCACGCCTGATCACTACCGCGATGTATCAGCTGCATCGTACCGGCGGGCGCTACGCACTGTGCACGATGTGCATCGGCGTCGGTCAGGGTATCGCGCTGATCATTGAACGCGTCTGATATCGAACGAATGTTTGCAGGCGCGTCGCGTCCAAGGAAAAACCATGTCCGAACCAGCACAGTACCGTCGTCCGCATTGGGATACGCAGCCGCCATACCTGCATGTCCCCTATGCGTCGACGCAGTTGCGTTCGCCGTCGAAACCACTGATCCTGCTGCCGCAGACCTTATCGGAAGTGACCGGGCCGGTCTTCGGCCATGACGATATCGGCAGTGGCGACCATGACCTCACGCGCCAGTCCGGCGGCGCACCGATCGGCGAACGCATCGTTGTCGCCGGCCGTGTGCTCGATGAAAATGGCAAGCCGGTGCCGCATACGCTGATCGAGCTGTGGCAGGCCAATGCCGCCGGCCGCTATCTGCACAAGAATGACCAGCACGATGCACCGATCGATCCGCATTTCATGGGCTGCGGGCGAACGCTCACCGACGCGATGGGCCACTACCGATTTATTACGATCAAGCCCGGTGCCTACCCGTGGCGCAATCATCACAATGCCTGGCGGCCGGCGCACATCCACCTGTCGCTGTTCGGGCCGGCATTCGCGACCCGGCTGGTCACGCAAATGTATTTTCCAGGCGACCCGCTGCTGGCGTTCGATCCGATCTACAACAGCACGCCCGATGAAAAATCGCGCCAGCGCATGATCTCGGTCTTCGACTGGGAGCACACCGAACCTGATGTCGCGCTTGGCTATCGTTTCGATATCGTGCTGCGCGGGCGTAATGCAACACCGATGGAGAAATGACATGAGCCTGTTCATGACGCCATCGCAAACTGTCGGCCCGTTCCTGCACATCGGCTTCGACCGTCTGTATGTCGACAACCTGGTCGGCCAGGGCGTGAGCGGCGAACGTATCGTGATCGAAGGACAGGTGTTCGACGGCAGCGGCAAGCCGGTTCCCGATGGCATGGTCGAAATCTGGCAAGCCAATGCGCACGGCAAATATGCGCATCCCGACGATGCGCGTACGCTACCGCTGGAGGCGGGATTTCGGGGGTTCGGGCGCGTGCCTACCGACGACAACGGCGGCTTTCGCTTCGCCACCATCAAGCCCGGTCGGGTGCCTGGACCGGATGGAACATTGCAAGCGCCGCACATTCTGGTATCGATATTCATGCGCGGACTGATCAAGCGGCTGGCGACGCGCATGTATTTTCCGGACGAAGAATCGAATGTTGACGATGCTGTCCTGAACCGGGTTCCCGCCGAGCGCTGCAATACCTTGATCGCCCGCGTGGCACCGGACCGCCCGGGGACATTGATCTGGAACGTGGTGGTGCAGGGCGATGCCGGCGGTCAGGGCGAAACTGTTTTCTTCGATATCTGACCATGTCACCGATGTCCTCACGCGCGTTGACTGGCCCGATGTTTTCGACAGACGAAATGCGTGCTGTGTTCTCGGATGGCATTTGCGTCCAGCGCATGCTCGACTTCGAGGCGGCGCTGGCCCGTGCGCAAGGCGGGCAGGGTGTGATTCCGGACAGCGCCGTGGACGCCATCGAGCACAGATGCGACGTCGCGCTTATCGACCTGTCGGCACTCGCAGAAGCGGCGGCGGCAGCCGGTAATCTTGCCATTCCACTGGTCAAGCAATTGACCGAGCAGGTAGCCGGCACCGATGCAGAAGCGGCCAAATTCGTACATTGGGGCGCGACCAGTCAGGACGTGATCGATACCGGCACGGTGCTGCAACTGCGCGCTGCACTGGACCTGATCGATGCAGATCTCGCGCTGATGACGACTGCACTGGCGCGGCTAGCCGATATTCACCGCGGCACGCTTATGGTCGGGCGCACCTGGATGCAGCACGCGCTGCCGATGACTTTCGGGCTGAAAGCGGCGGGCTGGCTCGACGCGATCTTGCGGCACCAGGATCGACTGGCGCAGTTGCGACCGCGCGTGCTGGTTCTGCAATTCGGCGGCGCCTGCGGCACGCTGGCCAGTCTCGGCGACCGGGGACTGGACGTGGCGCAGGCAATGGCTGCGGATCTTGGGCTGAGCTTGCCGGACTTGCCGTGGCATACCCAACGCGACCGCGTGGCGGAAGTGGCGACTGTCATGGGCATGCTGGTCGGTACGCTGGGAAAAATCGCGCGCGACATCGCGCTGCACATGCAAACCGAGGTTGCCGAACTGGCGGAGCCTGTGGCAGCAGGCCGCGGCGGCTCGTCGACCATGCCGCACAAGCGCAATCCGGTAGCCTGCGCAGTCGCGCTTGCGGCAGCTGTCAGGGTGCCGCCGCTGGTGTCGAGCATGCTGTCCGGCATGGTGCAGGAACACGAACGTGCGTTGGGCGGGTGGCAAGCCGAATGGGATACCTTGCCCGACATCATGCTTTTAACGTCAGGCGCCTTGCGCCAGATGTGTCTGGTAGCCAGCGGATTGCTGGTTGACGAAAAGCGTATGCGCTGTAACCTTGAAGCAACTCGAGGACTGGTCATGGCCGAGGCCATCACGCTTGCTCTGGGCAGCAAGACGGGACGCCTGGCTGCGCATCATTTGGTCGAGCAGGCTTGCCGGCTGGCAGTTGCCACACAGCGCCATTTGCACGACGTATTGATGGACGATGCAGTAATCGCCGCGCATCTGTCGCCAGCCGAGCTGCGTGAATTGTTTGATCCGGCGGGTTACACTGGCGCATCTGACGCGTTCGTCGAACGCGTGCTGAAATCCCATCGTAATCGCAGCCCAAAATCATCTGATCAGGAGTAATCCATGCCCACCGTCGACCTCGGCAATGTCCGCCTCAATTACCTGCTGGAAGGCCGTGACGACGCGCCTGTCCTGATACTGTCCAACTCGCTCGGCACCGACCTCGGCATGTGGGCACCGCAGATGCCGACCTTGCTCGAGCACTTCCGCGTGCTGCGCTACGACACCCGGGGCCATGGCAAATCGAGCGTGCCGCCCGGGCCGTATGCGATCGCTGATCTGGCGTCCGATGTGATCGGTTTGATGGATGGCTTGAACATCGAACATGCGCATTTTTGCGGACTGTCGATGGGTGGGATGACCGGCATCTGGCTGGGTCTCCATCATGCCGATCGCCTTGACAAGCTGATCCTGTCGAACACTGCCGCCCGCATCGGTCCGCCGGAAACCTGGAATGCGCGCATCGAAAAGGTCAACAGCGAAGGCATGGCAGCGATCGTGCCGGCGGTGCTGGAGCGCTGGTTCACCAAGGACTTTCAAAATGGCGCAGTGCGCCAGGTCGGCGTGGTGCAGGACATGCTGCTGCAAACCTCGCCGATCGGCTACGCCGCTAGTTGCGCCGCAGTGCGCGACATGGATCTACGCGATGAATTGCGCCAGATCAAGGTGCCGACGATGGTCATCGTGGGCAAGGCCGACAAGGCCACGCCGCCACTGGACGGGCGTTTCATCGCATCCGAAATCCAGGGTACGAAATTCGTCGAACTGCAAGCCGCTCACTTATCGAACTGGGAAGTGGCGCAAGCCTTCACCCGGCAGATCGTGGATTTTTTGACTGATTGATACAAATTCCGGAGCGTGATCATGGATGAGCAGGAACGCCACGAATATGGCATGGTGGTGCGGCGCGCCGTGCTGGGTGACGCGCATGTCGACCGAACCCAAGCCGGCATCACCGAGCTCAACGACGAGTTTCAAGACCTGATCACGCGCTACGCATGGGGTGAAATCTGGACCCGCCCCGGCCTGACCCGGCACGCGCGTAGCATCCTTACAATCGGCATGATGGTCGCACTCAATCGCAGCGAAGAGCTGAAATTGCATCTGCGCGCCGCAGCCAACAACGGCGTCTCGCGCGAGGAAATCAAGGAAGTGCTGCTGCAAACCGCGATCTACTGCGGCGTGCCGGCGGCGAACTCGGCTTTTCGACTTGCAGATGACGTGTTCAGGCAAATGGACCTGGACGCAGCGAGCGGTTAAAAAAATACGGCATTTGGCTGCACCAAAATAACGATATCAGGAGACCCATCATGCTTTACCCGAACCTCGCGCGAGGCGGCCTCAGTACGTCCGGAATCTGGCGGATTGTTCCATGCTGAGTAATTTCATCGGCGTTCTTTTCGACGGAATCGCTTATGGCAGCCTGCTTTTTCTGATCAGCGTCGGCCTGTCGGTGACGATGGGGTTGATGAATTTCGTCAACCTGGCGCACGGTGCCTTTGCGATGCTGGGAGGCTATGTCTGCGTAACCATGATGAACCGGCTCGGCGTGCCGTTCGTTCTTTCGCTGCCGTTGGCATTCATCGCCAGCGCGGCTGTCGGACTGGTGCTTGAGAGGTTGTTATACCGGCGTCTGTACAAGGCCAGCCATCTGGATCAGGTGCTGTTTTCGATCGGGTTGACCTTCATGGTCGTGGCCGGCGCGACGTATATCTGGGGCCCGACCCAGCAGCCGGTGCAGTTACCGGACTGGCTGCGCGGCCAAGTCTCGTTGATGGGGCTCGATGTGGGCGCTTACCGACTGTTCATGATCGGTGTCGTCATCGCCATCACGCTGGCGCTCGGCTATCTGATCGAGCGAACCCGCTTCGGCGCGATGATCCGGGCCTCGGTCGACAATCAGCAGGCAGCGGCTGGCCTGGGCATCAACGTCAGTCGCGTCTTCAGCCTGACCTTCGCGCTTGGCTCCGGCCTCGCAGGACTTGGCGGTGGACTGGGAATCGACGTGCTGGGACTCGACCCGACCTTTCCCATCAAGTACATGGTGTATTTTCTGCTCGTGGTGGCGGTCGGCGGCGCCGGCACCATTCGCGGGCCATTGTTCGCGGCGCTCATTCTCGGTGTGTTCGATGTGGCCGGCAAATATTATGTACCGTCCGTCGGTGCATTCGTGATTTACGGCTTGATGGTGGTGTTGCTGCTCCTGTTTCCTGCAGGCCTGGCTGGGAGACGCGCATGAAATCCGAAATCAACGCCCTTCGCGCAAATGGGTTGCGGCTGCCGAACGATCGGTGGCGGCCGCTTGAAATCGTGTTCTGGCTGATTCCGGTCGCGGCATTCTTCGCGTTTCCCGGTTACCTGGTTCTGGGCAGCCAGATCATGATCATCGGTTTGCTGGCGGTGTCGCTTGACCTGATCCTGGGCTATGCCGGCATCGTCTCGCTTGGCCATGCGGCATTCTTCGGCCTGGGCGCTTACACTGCCGGCCTGCTATCCGTGCATGGTTGGGGCGAACCGCTGTCGGGCCTGCTGGCCGCTGCTGTGGTTGCGGCCGCGTTCGGCTTTTGTACCAGTTTTCTGGTGGTGCGCGGACAGGATCTGACGCGACTGATGGTCACGTTGGGTATCGGCCTGATGCTGTTCGAGGCGGCCAACAAGGCGGCTTTCATTACAGGTGGTGTCGATGGCCTGTCCGGCATGGCGATGGGCAAGCTGCTCGGGATTTTCGAATTCGACCTGTACGGCAAGACGGCCTACGTCTACAGCCTGGTAGTGCTATTCGCGCTGTTTGCGATACTGCGCCGACTGGTGGCGTCACCGTTCGGGCTCGGCTTAATCGGTATTCGCGAAGGTGGCAGGCGCATGCCGGCCATCGGCGCCAATGTCAACCGTCGACTGATCGCGATCTTCACGATCTCTGCTGCGGTAGCAGGCGCGGCGGGTGCCTTGCTGGCGCAGACAACCCAATTCGTCGGCCTCGACAGCCTCAGCTTTTCGCGCTCGGCCGAGTTACTCATCATCCTGGTGCTGGGCGGCACCGGACGCCTCTATGGCGCGCTCATCGGCGCGGTGGTGTTCATGCTGGCGCAGGATGTCATCGCCGGTCTCAACCCGGCTTACTGGCAGTTCTGGATCGGCTTGCTGCTGATCGTCATCGTCCTGTTCGCGCGCGGCGGCATTCTCGGCGGACTTGAAAAGATTCATGCCCGATGGACGCAGCGCAACCAACCGACACCCGGAGCCAAATGAATACCACCTTGCGTACCGAAGGCTTGTCAAAACACTGGGGCGGCTTTGTTGCCAATAGCGAGATCTCGCTTTCGTTCGCGCCCGGCGCGCGCCACGCACTGATCGGCCCTAACGGTGCTGGCAAGACGACCTTTATCAATCTCCTGACCGGCGCGTTTGCACCCACGAGTGGCCGGGTTTTTTTTGGCGACGAAGATATCACCGCATTACCGCAGCATCAACGTGTCAAGCGCGGCATGACGCGCACCTTCCAGATCAATACCCTGTTCGCCGGTTTGACGGTACTGCAGTCGGTCGTACTGGCTGTGTGCGAGCGCATGGGCCTGCACAAGGTGTGGTATCGGACAGTGGCGCAGCAGCGCCCGGCGATCGACGAAGCGATGGATTTGCTGATCTCCTTGAAAATCGACCGGGATGCCGATACCGTCACGCGCAATCTTCCGTATGGCAAGCAGCGGCTGGTCGAAATCGCGCTGGCGCTGGCGACCCGGCCTAAAGTGCTGTTGCTGGATGAGCCGGCAGCGGGTATCCCGTCAGGCGAAAGTGCAGAACTGTTCGAAGTCATCGCGGGCTTGCCGCACGATGTCACGGTGGTATTCATCGAGCATGATATGGGGCTCGTGTTTCGCTTCGCCGACCGCATCACGGTACTGGTCGGCGGTAAAGTGTTGACCGAAGGGACACCTGCCGAAATCGCTGCCGACCCGCGTGTTCGGGAAGTCTACCTGGGGGAAGCAGAGCATGCGTGAATTACTGGCAGTGGAAGGCGTAACCGCCGGCTATGGCCAATCGGTGGTGCTGGACGACATTTCGTTTGCGATGAACGAAGGCGACAGTATTGCCCTGCTAGGACGTAACGGCGTCGGCAAGACCAGCCTGCTGGTAACCTTGATGGGCCTGACACAGTTGCACCGTGGCGCGATCCGCTGGGCTGGCGTCGACATCGCGCATGTGCCGACCTATCGGCGTGCGTATGCAGGTCTCGGATGGGTACCGCAGGAACGTTTCATGTTTCCGTCGCTAACCGTCGAAGAGCATTTGACTGTGGTGGCACGCGCCGGCGAATGGACCGTCGCCAAGATCTACGAAGTGTTTCCAAGGCTGCATGAACGGCGCGCCAACATGGGTAGCCAGTTGTCCGGCGGCGAGCAGCAGATGCTGGCGATTGCACGCGCGCTGATGGTCAATCCGCGTCTGCTGCTGCTGGACGAACCGATGGAAGGGCTGGCGCCGATCATCGTGCAGGAGCTGATGCGTGTGATCCGGGCGCTGGTCAAAGACAAGGGTTTGTCGGTAATCGTGGTGGAGCAGCATGCGCGCTTGGCGCTTTCGCTGACCCAGCGTGCCATCGTGCTCGACCGCGGACGCATCGTGCACGATTCGGACAGCGCGAGCCTGCTGGCCGATGGCGATAGACTCGACCGGCTGGTAGCAGTCGCTTGAGGCGATGAGGCTGATGCTTTAACCAAAGAACAGAAAATCTGGATTTGCCGTTGGCTGCAGACGTTATCTATCCACGATGGGAATCCAGTTGGCCAACACCGTGTTCTGGAGCGCCTTTTCAATCGGCGCCTCTAATGCGGATTCAACTTGGCAGGTCCATTTGTTATCAGACCTGTACGGTAACCGTTGCAAACTTGCGGTGTGGAATTTTAATTGCCTTGCTACGGCATTTACTTCGATATTACTCGTCGTTCTGGCGTAAGCTTCTTGCAAGAAACTTTCCGAATGGGAGCAGACATCGGGTATTGAGATGATCAACCAGGCACTAACGCAAATGGACCACGTGATGCAGCAAAACGCCGCGCTGGTTGAACAAGCCGCAGCAGCGGCGGCCTCCCTGCGGGAGCAGGCTGGCGGACTGTCACAGTTGGTAAGCGTGTTCAAATTGGAGCAGAAGCAGCAAGCCCCGGTGTACGTTGCGCATTCCTCACACGCGACCATGGCGATCGCCTAGCCAGTGTGGCGATTCACCTCAGCTATGCGTTAAAGCCGGCAGTAAGACGAACGATTCGAATTACAGAGCGAATTTGTCGGAACGCGTTGCGGCCCACGAATGATGGCCTTTTGGCGTATCAAGCCGTTAGTTAAAGCCACGCGCATGTTCGTTGGTGATTGAAACTCACCAGAATCCGGCGCTTTGCCGATGATCCGAGGCTTGTGCGCCTACCTTGATTTGCCACGTGTTTAACGGGGAAATGATTATCTTAATTGAAGTATTATTAAAAGTGCTTCATGTTTTCTCGCTGAAGCTTATATGCAAATCAAGACCGCCAATGCTCAAGAACAGCGGTGGGGATTGGGCACGCTTGATCGTGCCGCTTGTCCTCGCCTGCCTTTACTGCACGCAAACCTTGGCCTTGCCCGACGAATCGCAACGCAATCTGGTCGTTGGCAGCGAACAGGATTATCCGCCGTTCGCAACCGGAATGACCGATGCAACCGCCGGCGGCTTCACAGTCGAGTTATGGAAAGCCGTCGCCGCCGAAAGTCATTTGACTTACACGATTGTCGTGCGTCCGTTTCGCCAATTACTGCAGGAATTTAAGGAAGGTAAGATCGATGTGCTGATCAATTTGGCACAGTCCAACGAACGCCGCCAATATGTTGATTTCACCGTCCCTCATGTCGTCGTCCACGGCGCCATCTTCGTACGCAAAGGCGAGGTCGGGATCCATTCAGAGAGCGACCTCCCCGACAAGGCCCTGATCGTGATCGACGCCGATCTGGCGCACGAGTATGCCAAATCAAAAGGTTGGGGAAATCATTTGGTGCTCGTGGCAACAGCCGCGGAGGGGTTGCGCTTGCTTGCATCCGGTCGGCACGATGCAATGTTACTGAACAAGCTTTCCGGCATTCAAACCGTGCAGGCACAAAAAATCAGTAACGTTATTTTTCTCAAATCCGAACTTGGTTTTAAACAGCAATTTTCCTTTGCCACCCGCAAAGGTCAACCGGAATTGCTGTACATGCTCAACGAGGGTCTAGCCGCGACCAAATCCAACGGCGATTACGACGAACTGTATAACAAGTGGTTCGGCGTCTACGAAAGCAAGGACGTATCGTGGCGCGATTTGCTAATTTACGGCACTGTCATCGTTGTACTGTTCTTGGCCACCTTCGCCTACTTTTTGCAGCGCCGGCATTTCGAACGTAAAGAGGCGCAGCGGGCGGTCGCCGCATCGATGAATTTACTCAGAACCATCATCGACACCGCGCCGGTGCGTGTGTTCTGGAAAGATAGCAACTTGCGCTTTCTAGGCTGCAACACCGCTTTCGCACAGGACGCCGGCATGACGCATCCCGATCAGCTGATCGGCAAGGATGATTACCAGATGCAGTGGAAAGAACAGGCGGATCTTTATCGTGCCGACGATCGTGCTGTCATTACAACCGGCAACAGCAAGCTATTTTATGAAGAACAGCAGACCACACCCGACGGACGCGTGATCTGGGTGCGCACGTCGAAGGTTGCGATAAAAGATCTTGTAAATAAGACGATAGGCTTGCTTGGGGTCTATGAAGACATCACTGAACGCAAGCAACTGGAAGATCAGGTGAGACAACTTGCTTACAATGATGTGCTCACCAACCTGCCGAACCGACGCTTGCTCGATGATCGCTTGAGGCAATCCATAGCGGCTAGCAAGCGCAACCGGTGCCATGGCGCGATGCTGTTCCTCGATTTGGATAATTTCAAGTCGCTCAATGACCGCCATGGTCATGGCGCTGGTGACTTGTTGCTGCAAGTTGTTGCAGAACGCTTGAAAAGCTCGGTGCGCGAGATCGATACGGTCGCACGCATAGGCGGCGATGAGTTTGTCGTGATTTTGGAGGGGTTGCACTTAGATAATATAATCGCTACCAAGGTAGCGACGGATATAGCCGAAAAAATCCGAAACTCGCTTGCCCAACCTTATTTTTTGGCAATTGGTGCCGATGGCACAGAGAAACTGACGATTGAACATCACTGTACCGCCAGCATCGGTGTGATGCTGTTCAACGGCCATGACGACAGCCAGGAAGAGCTTCTTCGGTGGGCCGATGCAGCGATGTACAAGGCCAAGAAAGATGGTGGCAACTGTGTAACAGTGCATCGCAGCAAAGACCAAAATTAGGATTGTAAGTAGCGGTTATCGATCACCTGCCATCGCTTATAAGCGTAACGGGATATAGCAAGTTGCTATCAGGTTATGCCCAAGCCGATATCGAATGCAGCGGCATAGCCATCGCCGTCCTTGCGCGGAGTGAGAATGAGCGACCTGCCGCCGTCCTGAAAAATCCCATCCTGGCTATTGCGCACCCTTCGCCCCGCCCGGCGGTAGGCTGCATGCTGCAATACCTGATCACTGATCGCGTCGTCAAAATA
>JACMQD010000444.1 GCA_014377155.1 Herminiimonas sp. | reverse complement strand
TTTTTTACTGGAGATCACATGTTGTATCAAGTCAAAGAAGTGTCGGATGTCTATGCCGATGCGTGTATCAGAGATGAAAGTGGCAAATTGCTATTTGCGTCCTTGTATGGTCGGGACGGCGCGTTGCTGCAGCTGCTGTCATCGTTTTCTCTTAAAACCAGCGAAGGCGGTCTTGCCGGCTTCACACTGATTGACGAAGTCGGTAAAGCGCAGGGTGTTACGGTCTCTAACGTTGATCGGCTCGACAAACTGTCAGGCCGGCTTCCCAAGGCAAATTTGTTCGGCAACCTGGCGCATACCTTTGTGTACGACAGCCGTCTGGTAGAACCGGATTATGCCAATCGGGTCGCGTGGGTGCTGTACGAACCTCAGCCTGACGATCCGTTAACGATCGAACAGCGGGAGCGGGATCGCGCATGGCCAGTCATCAAAGCCTTGTCGCCAATTCCCTTGCTCGACAGTTGGAGGGAAACGCTGCTGGACCTGACGGCAGACACCGTCATCCGGTCTCTTTCTAAAACATCCTATCCACCGATGGGTCGGTTGACAGGCATTCGCATCGAACTCACCGATGCGTTCCTTGACACCGTGACGACGGCCGTCCAGGCGTTCCAGTTGCGTGTTGATGACGGTGAGACTGCACCATTGACCATCGCGCCGGAATCTATATCGCCGGCAAAAACCTACCGGCTGGTTCTGGGCCAGGTGGTGATGACGCCGGGTGTGCAAGCAGCATTGAACGCGCGGCCACACTACGCTCGTGAACTGTTGAAGCGGCACCAGGCAGGTGACTGGGGCGAAGTGTGCAAATCGGATCAGAAAGCAAACAATGACGCTCTTGCCAATGGCTGTCGCGTCCTGTCGGCTTATCCAATCGAACCATCACGCTCGTATCAAGATGCCGATAACCGAATTTGGATCATTACAGAAGCCGATCGCAGCGTTACCACGCTGTTACTGCCCGACGAATATTAATCACTTAACGGTGATTCGCAACGCGATCTAATAATTTAATCTCAACCTTGCGGGGAGCTTTCCGCAAGGGGAGTTCTCCGCTCATCACCTTTGGAGATCTCCTTGTCCACTCAAACAATCACTGCTGTCACTCTTCCGGATGATCAGGAATCGGTTTTGCCGGCAGAAGCCGATCCGTCCGTGCTCTCTCTGTCGGATTTTATTGCGCACTTCGGCGACGGTTTGCTCGACGCCGTCAGGACACAAAACCCGCCTGTCTATGACGGGACAGTCGATACCTCGCGCGACGCGGTGATGGACGGGCTCAAACGTCATCCATTTCCGGCGCAACGTGAGGTGGTCCAGGCAGTCACCCGCCTGCTGATTGATCATCACGATCCCGCCGCGATCATCAACGCGGAAATGGGAACCGGAAAAACGATGATGGCGATCGCTGCGGCCGCTGTTATGCATGCAGAAGGTTATCTCCGTTCGCTCGTGATATCACCGCCGCATCTGGTCTACAAATGGCGACGGGAGATCAAGGAAACGGTTCCCGGCGCACGCGTGTGGATTTTGAACGGGCCGGATACATTAAAAAAACTACTGCAGATCCGTTCGCAGATGCGACAGCGCCCAACCGTGCCGGAATTTTTCATACTCGGTCGTGTGCGCATGCGTATGGGATTTCACTGGCGCGCAAGTTACAACGTGCGCCGGATGCTGGAGCGTGACGAACAGGGTGCTGCTCAGCGTTTCGAGTACGCAGCATGCTCGTCGTGTGGAACCCTGATCACCAATCATGAGGACGATGCCGGCGACATGCCGCTGTCGGCGCGCTTGGCGGCGATCACGTTGAACGAAACCAGACGGGCCTGTACGCAATGCAAATCGCCGCTGTGGTCACTGATTCGTCAGGGGCAGGCCGCACGTCCCCGCAGAGACGTCGTTATGTCGGGGCTGCAGCAGATGCCAACCATCGGTCAAAAAACGGCTGAGAGGCTCATGGCGACCTTTGGCGAGGACATGCTGGGCGATATCCTCGAAGACAATCTGCACGAGTTCATCAATTTGATGGATGAGAAAGGCGACCTGGTGTTCAGCGACCGGCAAGCGGTTCGGATGGAGCGCTCGTTGTCGACCTTTGAGTTTTCATTTGGTCAGGGCGGATATCAACCCACCGAGTTCATCAAGCGTTTTTTGCCACAAGGTTTTTTTGGCTTGCTTGTGGTCGATGAGGGCCACGAGTATAAAAATGCCTCCTCGGCGCAAGGGCAGGCGATGGGCGTGCTGGCGGCGAAGTGTAAAAAGACTTTGCTGCTCACCGGTACTTTGATGGGTGGCTATGCAGATGATCTCTTTTATCTTTTGTGGCGCCTGAATCCGCAAATGATGATCGATGATGGATTCAAATTCAACGGCCGCGGCAGCTTGTCGGCCGCATCGATGGCATTCATGCGCCAGCACGGTGTGTTGAAGGACATTTACAAGGAAACGTCCAGCACGTCACACCGTACCGCGCAAGGCAAACATACGATAGTGCGCAGCTCAAAAGGTCCTGGCTTTGGACCGAAAGGCATCATGCGTTACGTCCTGCCATGCACCGTCTTTTTGAAGTTGAAAGACATTGGCGGCAAGGTGCTGCCTTCGTATGCAGAAATCTTTACGGAGGTGGCGATGACGGACGAGCAGCTCGCAGCCTATCAATCGTTGTCGGCCATTTTATCGGCCGAACTGCGACAGGCGCTGCGCTGCGGCGACTCGACGTTGTTAGGTGTGGTCTTGAATGTGTTGTTGGCGTGGCCCGACTGTGCATTTCGCGACGAACTCGTCAGGCATCCGCGAACGAAGCAGCAGCTTGCTTTTCAACGGTCGCTGTTTTCTGAAGGTGATGTCATGCCGAAAGAACAGGCGGTCCTGGAATTGTGCAAGCGAGAGAAAGCGAAAGGCCGGCGCGTCCTGGTGTATTCGGTCTACACCGGCACACGCGATACGACGGCGCGCTTAAAGGCGCTCCTGGAATGTCACGGTTTCAAGGTGGCCGTATTGCGCGCGAGCGTAAATGCGGACAAGCGCGAAGATTGGGTGGCTGAACAGGTGGATCGCGGGATCGATGTACTGATCTGTAATCCCGAGCTCGTAAAAACCGGTCTGGATCTGTTGGAGTTCCCGACCATCGCTTTTTGTCAGTCAGGCTTCAATGTTTACACGCTGCAACAAGCCGCACGGCGTTCCTGGCGCATTGGCCAGAAGCTGCCGGTCGAGGTGCACTTTTTTGGCTTCGCCGCGAGCGCCCAGATGGAATGTCTACGGCTGATGGCGCAAAAAATCGCTGTGTCGCAATCGACGTCTGGCGACATGCCAGATTCCGGTCTGGACGTATTGAACCAGTCTGGCGACAGCATTGAAGTGGCCCTCGCGAAGCGTCTACTCGATTAGCAAAGGCAATCCGGAGGTATTGGATTGATGTAATTCGTAATTTTAACCCTGCGGGTATGCTGGCCCGCAGGGGTACAGCTCCGCATTTTTTAAGGAGTCTTCAATGGAAAAAAACGCGCAGAAAATCGGAACGGGATGCGTTTCCGGTCGGCCTGACAGCCAAAAAATGGTGTCGTTATCAGATCGCGAATACGATCTGTTGGTGGAGGCGGGGAGACTCATTCCGGCCGAAGAATTTCTTCGGATGAGCTTCCCCCAGTCTCTGTTTGTCGACGACGATGCGGAATATTTTAGGTGGTACGAATATGGTGGTGTCCGCAGGCTTCGTCCTCTCGACTTCGATGAATTGGCTTCCTATTTGATAGTTCATCGCGGCTACGCATCGATGCAGGAGGCGCAAGAGGCCGTTCGTCGGTATTCCGGCGCACGTAGAGGGGATCAGGCGTTGTGGAAACGATTAGCAACCCTGGACATTCCATGTGTTCGATGTCCATGATGACGACGTAATTTGTGCTCGTCCAAAATTCCTGAAAGCCATCCTAAGGACGGCTTTCAGGCTAATTTGGAAAATGTAGATTTTCGAAACGGCGGGTCGTTTTGGTTGTTTCATCACCTTTTAAGGAGAGCACGGATATCGGCGAACGCCTTGGCAGGATCGGGTTTCTTTGCAATTTGCCGTCAATGAAAACCTGAAGAGCATCGCGCAATTTTAAAATGTATTCTTGCGCGTCATGCAGATCTTCAGTCAATCCAAAGCTAGTTGCGCCCATGGTTTTAACAATGCGTAAAATGGTGATCGGTTTGGCGTAAACTCGACCAAAAAAATTGACCTTTCATTTTTTGCTCAGCAAGTTGACAGTACCTTCAGTAGCGGTATAGACATTACATCACCCTATTCTAATGAGAAAAATGCGTGAGTTGAGCGCTAATCAGCAGGGCTCACATCCTAAAACTGATTACAAATTAGTTGGACTCAGGATTTAGAATCGGATCGTCTTCCTTGCCGACGACGGATGATTTTAGATCGGGTAGACAATGCTCGTTAATACTAATTTTCTTGAGTCCCAGGCGAACCGTGTTTTT
>JACMQD010000443.1 GCA_014377155.1 Herminiimonas sp. | reverse complement strand
GACATGGCATTCCCGATATGGTCGTCGTGCAGTGGAGTGAAATCATACACCGCGTTCAGCGCGGGTAGCGGGGCGTTGCGTGCGATGGGCCGGATGCCATAGGTACCAGAACGTAATAAAGGGCCAGGCCAGCGATAGCATTTGCGCGGCACCGTTGAAGCTGAGAAATTTTCCCTGAACCCAAGTTTGCAGCGTGGCGATGAAGTAAGGGTTGTCGGGAACGATATTGACCACGAACAACCCAATTAGCAGCATCAGACCGGCGACCCGGCGCTGTGCGACCTTGCGCGCAAAAAGCAGGCCGGTAAGCATTACCAGCCCCAGCAAGATGCCGCCCTGTGCGCCCGGTGTAAGCCAGGCAAACGCATTTTCTGGTTCGTACAGCAACGCGGTCGTCAGGGTCTTGATCGCAAACGCGGCACCGATCAGTATCATTACCAAAATGCCGCGGGGTGCCTTGATGCGCAGCATGCACAGTAGCGTCAGCACGGCGCCCGTCAGCCCGCATGCAGTAATGACCGCTTCCGATAGCCAATATTGCTCAACCGTCGGCTCGTAGCCACCGCGAATGAGCGCACCCAGATCGATCGGCGTTGTCAGCCATGCAGACAGCCAGTCGGACAGGATCGGCACGATTTGACCATGGCCGAACAGATAGGCTTGCGGATAGACCTGCGCCAGCGGCCATAGCGAGATGACCATCAAGCCGCGTCCGGCATCGTGCGAAAACCAGTGCTGGCGCAGCAGCAGGAAACGACTCTCTTGCAAGAAAGTCGGCGTCAGCGCGAGGCCCGCGAGTACCCCGATCACGATGCCGGCGCTATTGCCGATCAAATCCAGGTTCGACGGCACGCGGCTGGGCAGAAAGGTTTGCCCGGCTTCCATCAGTGCTGAAATGCCGATTCCGGCAACCGTGGCCACCAGCATGGCGGCAATGCCACGCACGCGCGGATACAACGCAAACATCAGCAGCATCCCGAGCGGGACATACGCGATGATGTTGGTGATCAGATCGAACTTGGTCCAGTAATGCGGCAGCGGCGCTAGCACGTAATCGAATGGCGACAAGCCCGAATTGCGCCAGCCGATGAACGGAAACCAGCTGGCGTAGACGATTAGCAAGCCATACACCAGCAGGCCCACGCGCGCAAACGTCGATGGCGTCGGTGCCTGCGCACCCTGCGGTTCCGGCATCGAATTTATTTCTTGACCGGTAACCCGGCCAGCCACACCAGAATGTCACTAATGGCGGCGTCGCTAGCCAGCGCTAACGCGCGTGCGCCGCCGGGGGCATCGGCGCTTGGCGCAGGCAGCTGCTGGATGAAGGTTTTTTGCGCCATTAGCGTGCGCCCATTGAAGACCGAAGCGCGCAGCGCAATACGCGCGGTACTCTGCGTGACGGTCTCGAAATTCTGGGCAAATTCATCGGCCTCGATGCGCAGCAGCGGTACATTGGTAGCACCGTCCGACGCCGACAACGCGATGCCGCCAGCCTGGGCAATACGCGCCTTCAAGCGCTGGCCGAACAGCAGCGCCGGCGGCATGCTCCAGCGGCTGCCGGCGTACGGACGCGGTTGCTGGTCGTTGGCATATAGCAGGCGGTAATACATCATCTGGGTATCGAGCCAGGCCGGCGCGCTGACTTCGGCCACGCTGATGGCCGGCAAGCTTGCAGCCGGCGCGCCTGCTTGTACGCTGGTCAGCGGCCCGAGATCGTACAGTGCCAGCGACTTGCTGTTGTCGGTAGCGCAGCCGCCCAGCAAAACCGTACCGGCAAGCAGCAGGGATGCGAGTGAAGAAGACGAAAATATTGTCATATGCGACTCTTATCTGGTTGGCGCTACAAAACCGGTTTCGCCCGGGCCCGGCATCATTGCCGGCGCACCGAACAGGATGCTTTGCGGGCGCTGGTTGAGACCGTCCAGCGTGCGGTTGAAGCTGCGCAGCGAGGTCCGCACGTCGGTCGTCAGCGGCAATACATCGGCGTCGATCCGGTCGGCCACCGCGCCGATTTGCTCGGCCGCGCCGCCGATATTAGTGATAGCGCCGTTCGGTGCCTGCAACTTGGTGGTCAGCGTGTTGAGGTTGGCAGTCAGGGCGCTGACGTCTTTCGATAGTTTAGTGACGCTTGTCAACGTCGCTTGCACATCTTTGGTCAGCGCCGGCAGTTTTTCCAGAGTCGGCTGCAACTGGCGCGGGATGGTTTCGATTTCCGTCGCCGCACGGCTGACATTGTCGAACGCCGCCAGCATGGCTTTCTGGTTGGCCGGCTCCAGCAGGATGTTGAAGCGCTTGGTCAATTCTTCGGTCTGCACCAGGATCGCCAGACCCTTGTCTTGCAAATTGTCGAGCAGGCTCGGCCGCATCTGGATGCGCGCAATGTTTTCCTTGCTGCTCGGTACCCTGGTGGGCTTGCTGCCGTCATCGTCGAGCTGCACGTAGGCAATACCGGTCACACCCTGGTAGCCCAGCACGCCATATGTCGATTGCGTGATCGGCGTGTCCGGCTTGATGCGGATATGGATGCGGATCTGGCCCGGTACCTGCGGATCGAAGGTGATTTCATCGACCTTGCCAATGTCCAGCCCGCGATAGCGGACCGCCGCCTGCGGATTGAGGCCCGGCACCGACAGCTTGGTGACCAGCTCGTACGGCACCCACTGCACGCGGTCGCGATTAAACCACAAGCCGATGAAGATCGCCGCCACCAGTAACACGATGGTGAAAATTCCCGCCAACAGCGCATGTGCTTTATTTTCCATGATCTTGTCCTGTCATGCAGTTGATTCCTTCGATTCTGATGCGCCATTTTCTTCAAGGCCTTCCTGCGCCCGGACACCGCGTTCGCCGCCGAAAAACTGTTCGATGAACGGATGCTGTACTTCGATGACCTCGGCCGGTTCGCCCATGGCGATGACGTGCTTGTCCGCGAGCACAGCGATGCGCGTCGCCAGCGCGAAGATCGTGTCCAGATCATGCGTGACCATCACCACCGTGAGCTGCATTTCACGATGCAGGGAGCGGATCAGTTCGACGAAGCTGTCCGACAGGCTGGGGTCGAGTCCGGCAGTGGGTTCGTCCAGAAACAGCAATTCCGGCTCCAACGCCAGCGCGCGCGCCAGGGCCACCCGCTTGACCATGCCGCCTGACAAGTCGGCCGGCATCTTGGCCGCTTCGGCCGGCTTGATGTCGACCATGTGCAGCTTCAGCAGCACGGCATCACGGATCAGATCTTCCGGCAGGGTACCGAGTTCGCGCATCGGTTGCGCCACGTTGTCGAACGCCGACAATGCCGAAAACAGCGCCCCATGCTGAAATAGCATACCCCACCGGGTACGCATCGATTGCAGGTTCTCGCTGCTGGATTCGGCGATATTGTCGCCGAACACCCGCACCACGCCGCGCGCTGGCCGTTCGAGACCGAGGATCTGGCGTAGCAGGGTGGTCTTGCCGGAACCGGAGCCGCCCACCAGCGCGACGATGTCGCCCTGGCGGATTTCAAGATTCAGGTCCTGGTGTACGACGAACTGCCCGAACTGGCTCCAGAGGTTTTCGATTTGTATCACCAAAGGACGGTCGGAGGTATCCTCAGTGGCCGGCCCTGCTGATATTTCGACGGCATTATCCATCGTCAGAATCCCACATCGTTGAACACGATCGCAAACACCGCGTCGGCCAGTATCACGATCGTGATCGCCGTGACTACCGACGTCGTGGTGCCATGTCCGAGGCTTTCGGTATTGGGTTCGATGCGCAGTCCGAAATGGCATGCCACCAATGCGATCAGGCTGCCGAACACGACACCTTTGCCCAGTCCGATCCAGTAATTTGCCAGCGGCACGGCATCCGGCAGCGATTGCAGGAAATAGATCGGCGACAGCGACAGTTCCAGCTTGGCTGCAATCATGCCACCGATCAGCGCCATCGCATCGGTCCAGATCACCAGCAGCGGCATCGCGATTGCCAGCGCCAGCACGCGCGGCATGATCAGACGGAACCCGTGCGGCAGCCCCATCACCAGCATGGCGTCGAGTTCTTCGGTCACCCGCATGACGCCCAGTTGCGCCGTAATCGACGACCCGGAGCGGCCCGCCACCAGGATCGCCGCCAGCAGCGGACCCAGTTCGCGGATGATGCTCATGCCAAGGATATTTACCAGATAGACATCGCCGCCGAATGTATGCAGCTGTTGCGCCGACAAGTAAGACAGCACCACGCCGATCAGGACGCCGACGATGGCCGTAATACCCAGCGCCTGGTAGCCGGTATGGTAGATGTTGGCCGACAGTTCTTTCCAGGGCCCACGCAGCGGGCGAGCCGCGAACTGGGCGATGTCCATTACCAGTTGGCCGATCAATCCGATAAAACCGCTCAAGTGGTTCATCACGTCGTGTGCGATGGTGCTCAGCGACGCGATCGACAGGAATCGCTGCACCGGCGCCGGTGGCAATTCCAGCGTGCCGGCCTGTTCCAGGCGCGCGAAAATATCTTGATGATTCGGTGCCAGTACCAAGCCGGTCGGACGCACCTTGCCCCAGGCATTCCACAACAGTTGAGCGCCGATATGGTCGAGAGCGGCGATCTGCGACAAATCCCAGCGCGCGGCGCCGGCGTCGGGAATTTTCTTGAACTGGGCTACTGTCTGTTCCATGACGCCGGGCAGGGCTAACGAACGCACTTGCCAATTGCCGCTGGCAACGACGGTGTGAGTGTCGGTTTTATCGAGGGCAAGTACGGGCGGATCCGGGTTGGGCATAGGGCGAGTTTAAGGGAGAAACCATTTATTCGCTATTATCGGCGAACCAGTGCGGGATCAATGCGCGGCTAACCGCTTTGCAGAGCGATTCGAAAAGTGATGAAACGGGTCTTACCGCCGCCGTCTGCATGCCGTTACAATGCGCAACATGACCGCTTTGCCTTTCCCGCCTCTCGACGCCGATATCATCGACGCGCTGCGCCGCCCTGACGCGGCGTCCGTCGCTGTCAGGGTCGTCGCCGAAACTGGTTCGACCAATGCCGATCTGCTCGCTGCCATCGGCCGCATGAACACGCCGACATTGCTGGCGGCAGAGATGCAGACCGCCGGTCGCGGCCGCGCGGGACGTACCTGGCATAGCGCTGCGGGGACGGCGCTGACATTTTCACTGGCCTGGAAATTGCGAATGCCGTTGCAGTCGATGGTCGGCTTGCCACTCGCCATCGGCGTGGTCGTGGCCGACGTACTGGCGCAGTTCGGCGTCGAGGCCCGTCTCAAGTGGCCCAACGATATTTTGGCAGAAGGTCGCAAGCTGGCTGGCATCCTGATCGAAACCGCTGCGCCGGCCAATCTTGCAAGGGATGAAGTCTGGGTAGTCATCGGCATTGGTTTGAACATGGCCGTGTCCGAGCAGCTTCGCGCGCAGGTCGGCAAAAATGTCGCCGCCATGCCGATGCCTGGCCTGAACCGCAACATTCTGCTGGCGAGCTTGCTCGATGCGCTGGCAGACGCTTTGCCGCAGTTCGAGGCACACGGTCTTGCCGCTTTCGTCGGTCGTTGGAACGCGCTCGATGCCTACGCCGGCCAGCAGGTCCGAATAATCGATGGTGAACGCACACTGCATGAAGGGCGCGCCGCCGGTGTCGACCGCAGCGGCAGGCTGTTGCTCGACACCGCCGGCGGCCGGGTTGCCGTGATGGCGGGCGATGTCTCGTTGCGCACGCAGGAAGGGAAAGCCTATGCTGCTGCTGATTGACGCCGGCAATACCCGTATCAAATGGGCACTGGTCGACTCGGCCTTGCACGGCAGCGTCCGGCTGGGACAGTGGCAAGACTGCGGCGCGGTCGGGCGTGAGGATGTGCGGCAGCTGGCAAATGCCTGGCGTGGCAGCAAGATCGAGCGCGTGATGGTATCGAACGTGGCCGGGGTCGCCCTGCGCGACAGCCTCGACCAGGCTCTGCTGCGCGCGCTCGGACCCAAACCGGTGCCGATCGAATGGTTTGCCTCGGTGCCTTCATGCGGCGGCGTGCAGAATGGCTATCGCGATCCTGGGCAGCTTGGCTGCGACCGTTTCGCCTCGGCCATCGGCGCACAGGCGCTGTATCCCGCCCAAACCCTGATCGTTGCCACCTTCGGCACCGCGACGACGGTCGATGCTGTGTCCGCCGACGGCCGGTTCATCGGCGGCATGATCTTGCCGGGCCTGGGTTTGATGGCCACCTCGCTGGCGCGCAACACGGCGCAATTGCCGCAGGTCGGCGACGATCTCGCGCTGGCCACGCCATTTGCCGACAACACCGATCAGGCCATCGTCAGTGGCTGCATCGCGGCGCAGGCTGGCGCCGTCGAGCGCGCCGTTGCGGCGCATGGTCCGGCGCCGGTGCGCTGCATCGTCTCGGGCGGCGCGGCGGCGATGATCGCACCCCATCTCGGTGTCGTGTGCACTCGCATCGATAACCTGGTCATGATCGGCTTGCAGGCCGTCGCCACTCACTTCCATTCGCCATGCTGAAAATCCTGTTCTGGGGCTTGCTCCTTGCTAATGGCGCATTATTCGCGTTCGACCACGGACTGCTCGGCAGCTATGCGTCCGGCGGTCGTGAACCGGCACGTCTTCTGAATCAGCTCAATGCCGACAAGATCAGGCCGATCGCGCCCACGCCCACGCCGCCAGCTGCGGCGGCCCTCCTGCCAGTGCTGCCGGTCGCCACCAGCGCACCGCAGCGATTCGACTGTACAGAAATCGGCAATTTCGACCTCGCCGACGCCAAGCGCTTCGAAGCCCGGTGGGTAGCGTCCGGCGCCGACGTTAGCCTGACTTCGCGTAGCGTCAAAGATGTTGCGCGACACATGGTCTATATTCCGCCGCAAGGCGACAAGGAAAGCGCCGATCGCAAAGCCGGCGAACTGCGCGGACTCGGCTTGACCGATTTTTATGTCATCCAGGAGAACTCCGACCTGCGGTGGGGCATTTCTCTGGGAATATTCAGGACCGAGGAATCGGCTCGCACGCACTTGGCCAGCCTGACGGCGCGTGGCGTGCGCAGTGCGCGGCTCGGCACCTATGGTGCCGTCACGAATCGCGTCGCCTTCCAGTTACGCAATATCGATCTGGCAACCAAATCCAGTCTGGCCAGCATCAAGGCAGATTTTCCGCGTCAGGATGTACGTGATTGCGGCGTGAATTAGCGAACGTCGGAGGTGGCTTCGTTCGTGCCAGCGATAACCTGGGTCAGGCAAGCCGGGCAAAGGCAGAGACGTTCCTTTCCGGTCTGGTCCTTTTCCAGAAACGCCAATGGCAGTGCCGGTAACGCAACGCACCAGCATGGATGGCTGGTGTCGGCATCCGCCATGCCACAGGCAAACAGCGTGCCGCAGACGGAACAGGCGCTCATTTCGGTTCGTGATCGGCGCCCGGGCCGTCGTCGGACATGCGACGCATCGCGCGGCGCATGAAATCGAGCTGGCTGTCGAACGTGCGGCAGGCGCTGCACACCATCAAATGCAACTGCATGCGCGTACGCTCGACCACTGTGAGTTTGCGGTCGAGGCGCGCAGAAGCCAGTTGATGCACTTCCCTGCAGGTCGGTTTCAATCCCATCGATTCATTTTTCCATGGCTATCGGCGCTCGGGCTGGCCGCCGAACCAGTTAAGTTCCAGACATTCGCGCAGCCGGACACGGGCGCGGTACAACATCACCCATGCATTGGACGTGGAAATAGTCAGTTCCTTACAGATCTCTTCTGTTTCCAGTCCTAACCATTCGCGCATCATGAAAATGCGCGCAGTATTGGGCGGCAACTTGTCGAGACAAACTTCCAAGACCCGGAAAAAATCCTTCTGTTCGAGCGTAGCGTCCGGATTGCCCCATGGATGCGGTTTCTGCTGGGTGTGGCCGTCTTCGGTAAACAGCGCATCGATGGCGTCATCCTCGCTCTGGTCTTCCTGGACGTCGAACTGGCGCGTGCGCTTGGCTGCGCGCATGGCGTCGATGATTTTGTACTTCATGATGCCAGTGACGTAAGTACGCAACGACGACTGGCCAGCGAAGCTGTCCGGTTTTTCGAGTACCGCGATCAGCGCATCCTGCACTACGTCCTGTGCCAGCGCATCGTTGCGCAACTGAAGGCCGGCAAAACGCAATAGCGCGGGGCGCATGGCTTCGAGCTGTTGATGAAGATCTGCGAGGGATGTCATTTGCGCAAAAGACTAACGCAAGCCACAATGAAACACAAGGACGGGCAACAAAAACCCCGCGAAACGATTCCACTTTCCCTGTAAAATCGCGGCAATCCTTTTTCAGAGCTTGCCATGACCGATCTCGCTAATCCGAACGCCGACCTGGGCGCCGTTTCTCCGCAAATCAAGGCGGAAATCCTGGCCGAAGCCTTGCCTTACATCCGTAAGTTCCATGGCAAGACGATTGTCATCAAATACGGCGGCAACGCCATGACCGAAGAGCGGCTCAAGCACGGCTTCGCGCGCGACGTCATTCTGTTGAAGCTGGTCGGCATGAATCCGGTGGTGGTCCACGGCGGCGGCCCGCAGATCGATGCGGCGCTCAAGAAGATCGGCAAACAAGGCACGTTCGTGCAAGGCATGCGCATCACTGACGAAGAAACCATGGAAGTGGTCGAATGGGTGCTGGGCGGCGAAGTGCAGCAAGATATCGTGATGCTGATCAATCACTACGGCGGCCAGGCGGTCGGCCTGACCGGCAAGGACGGCGGCCTGATCCGTGCGCGCAAGATG
>JACMQD010000442.1 GCA_014377155.1 Herminiimonas sp. | reverse complement strand
CGGCTTGCGCAAGAACCTGAACCTGTTCGCCAACCTGCGACCGGCGATCTTGTATCCGGAACTGGCCAATGCGTCCACGCTCAAGCCCGAGGTGGTATCGGGTCTGGACATCCTGATCATTCGCGAACTGACCGGCGACATTTATTTTGGCCAGCCGCGCGGTGTGCGCATTGCAACCGACGGCGCTTTCATCGGTGAGCGCGAAGGGTTCGATACCATGCGCTATGCCGAAACCGAAATCCGCCGCATTGCCCATGTCGCCTTCCAGGCTGCGCAAAAACGCGACAAGCGGTTGACCAGCGTCGACAAGGCCAATGTTCTCGAAACCTTCCAGTTCTGGAAAGACATCGTGACCGAGGTGCACAAGGAATATCCGGATGTCGCACTCGACCACATGTATGTCGACAACGCTGCCATGCAGCTGGTGCGCGCACCCAAAAAGTTCGACGTCATGGTCACCGGTAACATGTTCGGCGATATTCTGTCGGATGCGGCGGCGATGCTGACCGGCTCGATCGGGATGCTGCCGTCAGCCTCGTTAGATGCTAATAACAAGGGTTTGTACGAACCGTCGCATGGCTCGGCGCCCGATATCGCCGGCAAAGGCATTGCCAATCCACTGGCGACGATCCTGTCGGCGGCCATGATGCTGCGTTATTCGCTCGACAAGACGGAGCAGGCCGATCGCATCGAAGCCGCTGTCAAGAAGGTGCTGTCGCAAGGGCTGCGCACTGCCGATATCTACGAGCAGGGCACGACCCGAGTGGGCACGAGTGAGATGGGCGATGCAGTCGTCAAGGCGCTAGGCTGATATTGCGGTAAAGAAGTGACAAGGCGGGTCCCATCCGTCGGGGTTTTCGAAAACAGCGTGACGGATGGGACCCGTCGCATACTAGGAAATGATGATGAAACTGGTTGGCATGGTCGGTTGGCGTGGCATGGTGGGTTCGGTCCTGATGCAGCGGATGCAGGACGAGGGTGATTTCGCCCATATCGAGCCGGTATTTTTTTCGACGTCGAACACGGGTGGCACGGCGCCCGCGCAGGCAAAAAACGAAACCACGTTGAAAGATGCCAACGATATTGACGCGTTGAAAAAATGCGACATCATCATGACCTGCCAGGGCGGCGACTATACTGCGGCCGTTTTTCCGAAGCTGCGCGCGGCAGGCTGGAATGGTTACTGGATCGATGCCGCATCGACGTTGCGCATGAATGACGATGCCATCATCGTACTCGACCCGGTTAATCTCGACGTCATCAAGCACGCACTGAAAAGCGGTGTGCGCAATTATGTCGGTGGCAACTGTACCGTGTCCTGCATGCTAATGGGATTGGGTGGCCTATTCCAGCATGACATGGTGGACTGGATGACATCGATGACTTACCAGGCAGCGTCCGGCGGCGGTGCCCAGCACATGCGTGAGCTGCTGACCCAGTTCGGCTCGATCAATGCCGAAGTCAAGACGCTGCTGGACGATCCGGCCTCGGCCATTCTTGAAATCGACCGCAAAGTCCTTGCCAAACAGCATGCCTTGAGTGCGGACGAAACCAAACAGTTCGGCGTGCCGCTGGGCGGTAACCTGATTCCATGGATCGACAAGGATCTCGGCAACGGCGTATCCAAGGAAGAATGGAAAGCCGGCGCCGAAACCAACAAGATCCTCGGTCGCGGCGAAGCGTTCGGCGCGTCGGCCAAGTCGTCGATCGCGGTCGACGGCCTGTGCGTACGGGTTGGCGCGATGCGCTGTCACTCGCAAGCCCTGACCATCAAGCTCAAAAAAGACGTGCCGCTCGATGAGATAAATGACATCATCGCTAGCCATAATGATTGGGTCAAAGTAGTGCCGAACAATCGCGAGGCATCGATGCAGGACTTGACACCGGCTGCCGTGACCGGCAGTCTGACGATTCCGGTGGGTCGTCTGCGCAAGATGCAGATGGGGGGCGATTATTTGTCGGCATTTACGGTGGGCGACCAGCTGCTTTGGGGCGCAGCCGAGCCATTGCGCCGCATGTTGCGGATCATGCTCGAGGAGTAACGGCACGGCACGCTCGTTGCCATTACACCACAGTAACAAGCCGCGCACTCTGTGTCATCAAGTGCGCGGCAGGTTTTACATCTGTTCGCAAGATGGTTACGCTTGCGCGTGTAAGTCCCTGATGATATGTTAAAAGTTCCCAGGAACAATTACCAGTTGAAGCAATGACGGTAACCGACTCAGCATACGCAAATGGACTGCCACTTTATGCCTCCTAAAATGCCCCTTAAATCTCGTTCCAATTTTCTGTCGTTCGGCTTTAAAACGGTCAGCGCCGCTGTTATTTCGGCGCTGCTGGTATTGAATGCCGATGCCGCAGGACTGGGCAAGCTGACCGTTCTGTCATCACTGGGCCAGCCCCTCAATGCCGAGATTGAACTGACGGCTGTTTCGAAGGACGAGGCCGGTTCGCTGGTGCCGAAACTGGCGTCGGCGGATGCGTTTCGACAGGCGAATATCGACCTTAATCCGGCGCTATTCACGCTGCGCTTTGCAATCGAGCAACGGAGCGGACGCCAAATTATTCGTGTGACTTCCGCGCAGCCGATCAACGAGCCTTTCGTTGACCTGCTGCTCGAGCTCGGCGGCGCCAATGGCCGACTCCTGCGCGAGTACACGTTTCTGCTCGACCCGGCCGACATGCGGTCTGCGCAGGCACCACAAGTGGCAGCGCCGGTAGCGGTGCGCCCGGCGCAGACTGCCCGTACGCTTCCGGCACAGGACGCAGGCACCAGAAACGACCGTGCTGCCGTTCCGGCGCCGAGCACGCAGGCACGCAACGACCGCCCGGCCACAGCGGATCGCGCTCCTGCCGCCCCGGTAGCACCTGTAGAACGGGCAACTCGCCAGCCTGCGCCAGCGGCGGCGCGGCCCAATAACAATAGCGGTGAATATCGCGTCAGGAACGGTGACTCGCTCTCGAAGATCGCTGGTCAGTTGAAGCCTGAAGGTGTCTCGCTGGATCAGATGCTGGTAGCACTGTATCGCGCCAATCCGGATTCCTTTGGCGGCAATAACATGAACCGGCTGCGCGCCGGTCAGATTCTTTCAGTGCCCGACGCTGGCGTAGCAGCCGGGATTGCTAATCCCGAAGCGCGCGGCGTCATCATCGCCCAAGCGGCAGATTTCAATGCCTACCGCAACAAACTTGCCGGGCAGGTAGCGACCGCTGCACCGCAAAAATCGGCGGACACCAGTCAGAGTGCGACAGGTAAGATTACCGCAAAGATCGAAGAAAAACCCACTGCCGCCAATGAAGCGAGGGACAAGTTGCAACTGTCCAAGGCGGGTGGCGCGGACACAGGCAAAGGCTCGACGATTTCCGCCGGCAGCGAGGACAAGATCGCCAGCGACAAAGCCGCCGCCGAGGCCAGCGCCCGTGTCAAGGCACTGGAAAAGAATGTCAACGATTTGCAGAACCTGTTGGCTCTCAAAAACAAGGACATGGCCGAGCAGCAGAACCGGGCCAGTGTCGCGACAGCGCCGGCAGCCAAGCCTGAAACAACTGCGCCGGTCGCATCGGTAACGAAGCCGCCGGTGGCGGCGCCCGCAGCAAACGCAGCACAGGCTACACCGGCTGCCTCGGCACCGACCGTGGTGGCGATTGTTACCAGCGACAAACCGGTACCTGCGGTCGTACCACCGATTTTGCCGAAATCTGCAGCCCCTGCGATCGTTCCACCTGTCGCGGGAGCGCCTGTAGTACCCAAACCGGTTTTGCCAAAGCCGATGCCGGTACCGGCCGATGAGCCCGGCCTGTTCGACGACCCGCTCGGCAATCCGATCGTGCTCGGCGCCGGTGCATTGCTGGTAGCTCTACTAGGTGGCGCGGCACTGATTTCCGCACGTCGCAAGAAAAAAGCGGCGCAGTTCCAAGACAGCATCATTGCCGATTCGAGCCTGAAAGCCAACTCGCTGTTCGGTTCGACCGGCGGCCAGAGCGTCGACACCAACAACAGCGTCTTCAATTCCAGTTTTTCACCGTCGGTCAGTCAGCTCGACAGCAACGAAGTCGATCCGGTCGCCGAAGCCGATGTCTACATCGCCTATGGCCGGGATGCGCAGGCAGAGGAAATCCTCAAGGAAGCTTTGCGCACCCAGCCGGAACGCAATGCAGTACGCCTCAAGCTGCTGGAAATCTATGCCAACCGCAAAGATACCCGCACGTTTGAAACGGTCGCCAGCGAACTCTATGGCACTACCAAGGGCCAAGGCGAAGACTGGCTGGCGGCGGCAACGATGGGGCTGGCGCTCGATCCAAGCAACCCGATGTACGCTTCCGGTAATCCGCCCGACGCACCGGCGGTGCAATTGGCCAAAATGACCGCGCCGACCCAGCCGCTCGATGAACCGGACGACCTCGAAGCGTTGCTGGCTTCGACTCAGGCCGATACCAAACTTTCTCTCGAGTCGGGCTCGACCCTGGAGCATTCATCCTATTTCGGCAACACGACGCTGGCAGCTGAAGCGCCGATGATTGCGCCGATGATTCCGCCTGCTGCTGATCTGACGCCACTGCCGGTGCTCGACATCGAGCCGCCCGCTACCAAACCGGTCGACGAAAAGCCGCATGACAAACCTATTTCGGATGGTCTCGACTTCGACCTCGCCGGTCTCGGTTTCGACGACGTCGCGACAGTCGCACCTGTGACGAAAGCCAATCCGCCATCGCTCGACAAACCTGCGCCTGTCATACATGCGCCGATGGCCGGCATGGATGGACTCGATTTCGATTTCCTGGATGACCTTTCCGCGACCAAGACGGTGGGCGCAAGGCCCCCCGATACCGTTACCGAAGTTCCGATGACCGCGAAAATGGAATCGGCGCCCTTGCTGCTTACGGACGACGATGATCTGATGTCGGGCTTGCCGAATATCGCCGCACCGACTGTGGCTTCCCGGCCTCCGGTAGCCGACAGTCACGATGCAATGGATTTCGATTTGTCGGACATCACCCTGGAACTTGATCCCGCCGTAGAGCATGCTCACCGGGCGGAGGCTGGCGTACCGGTTCTCGATCACGTCGATGATGTTGTCGAAGAAACGTATTCGAATGCCGCTGAGATGTCGACCAAGCTCGATCTGGCATTGGCTTACCAGGAAATCGGCGACAAGGAAGGGGCGCGTGAGTTGCTCGACGAAGTAGTCAAGGGCGGCACGTCCGACCAGGCCGACAGGGCACGCGGACTACTTTCCAAGCTGGGCTGATCTTTCCTGAAACAACATGACGGGCGCAGCGCCAAGCTTGCGCCCGTTTGCTTTTTGACCTCATTTCCTAGCGATCGGATGGTGCAATTGAAGCGTATCGTCCTCGGTGTTCAATATGACGGCACCCCGTGGGAAGGTTGGCAGACCCAGCGCAGCGGCAAGACGGTACAGGACCAACTGGAAGCCGCGCTGCTGAAATTTACGTTGACGGCCGTAACCACGACCTGTGCCGGCCGCACCGATGCCGGCGTCCATGCACTCGAACAGGTGGTGCATTTCGATACCGACCTCGATCGCCAGTCGATTTCCTGGGTGCGCGGTCTAAATGCTTTTTTGCCGCCGTCGATTGCGGTGCGATGGAGTTGCCAAGCGCCGTACGATCCCATGCATGAATTCCATGCGCGGTTCAGTGCACGTTCGCGAACCTATCAATATGTGCTGTACAACAACCCGGTGCGCTCGCCTGTTCTGGCCGGCAGGGCAGGGTGGGCATTCCGGCCACTCGATGTCGACCGCATGCGCACGGCATCGGCGGCATTGCTGGGTACTCATGATTTTTCGGCGTTCCGGTCGTCTGCCTGCCAGGCCAAGTCGCCGGTCAAGACCATGCACGATATTCGCATTGACCGCCGCGGCGAGTTGATCGTCTTTACTCTGCATGCAAATGCATTCCTGCACCATATGGTGCGCAATATCGTCGGCTCCCTGATCTATACCGGCAGTGGCAGGCAAAGCGCAGAATGGCTCAGGCAGGTACTCGAGTCGGGCGACCGCCACGCGGCGGCGCCGACCTTCATGCCAGAAGGACTCTATCTGACCCGTATCGATTACGATCCCAAATGGCAGTTGCCTCAAGAAGAGGTATTGTCACTGCCGGGTGTGTCATGACCAATCGATGCCAATGACGTTAAAATAGCGGTTTGAAACGACCGGCATGCACATGACGCACCGCACCAGAATCAAGATTTGCGGCTTGACCCGCGTCGACGACGTCCAAGCGGCAGTGGCTGCGGGCGCCGATGCGATCGGCTTCGTGTTCTATGCGGACAGTCCGCGTTACATCGATCCGGTCCAAGCTGCCCGCCTGATAGCGGCAATGCCGCCTTTCGTCACGACGGTGGGCCTGTTCGTCAATGCCACGCCAGAGCAAGTTGTCGCCGTGGTGGCGGTCGCGCCAGTGTCGTTGCTGCAGTTTCATGGCGACGAGACGCCTGCGCAATGTGCGGACGCCGCTTCGCGGGCTAACCGACCCTACGTGCGGGCAGTACGGGTACGGCATGACGCCATCGGCGCAGATTTGCTAGAATACGAACAGCGTCATCGCGCTGGCAGCAGCTTGTTCACCGGCTTGCTGCTGGATGCCTTCGTTGACGGTTATGGTGGTGGCGGAAAGGTTTTCGATTGGTCTCTCATTCCAGAAGAACTCGCGCCTCGGGTCGTTTTAAGTGGTGGCTTGAGCGTACAAAACGCGACTGACGCAGTGCGCCGGGTGCGCCCGTACGCCGTCGACGTCAGCAGTGGTGTCGAATCGGCCAAGGGCATCAAGGATGCGCATGCCATGCGCGCATTCGTCGACGCCGTGCACCGCGCCGACCTCGTTGCAATTTCCAGCCAATAACCGAACAGCAAAGAAGACCCTCATGAATCAACTGAACGTTCTCGACAAAGACGACGCGCGCCTGGCCATGTCCAGCGCCGCCATCGCCGCTGCTGCACGCTACGATATGCCAGACGCCAAAGGCCACTTCGGCCAATATGGCGGCAGTTTCGTATCGGAGACTCTTATCCACGCACTGAACGAGCTGAAAAAGTGCTACGCGCATTACAGCAAGGACGCGGAATTTCTGGCCGAATTTCATTCCGAACTCAAGCATTTCGTCGGTCGCCCGAGTCCGGTCTACCATGCCAAGCGCTGGTCCGAAATCATGGGCGGCGCGCAAATGTACTTCAAGCGCGAAGACCTCAACCATACCGGCGCGCACAAAATTAACAACGTTATCGGCCAGGCACTGCTGGCGCGTCGCATGGGCAAGCCGCGTGTGATCGCCGAAACCGGTGCCGGCCAGCACGGTGTCGCCACCGCCACCATCTGCGCCCGTTTCGGCCTGGAATGCGTGGTCTACATGGGCAGCGAGGATGTCAAGCGGCAGGTACAGAACGTCTACCGGATGGAACTGTTGGGCGCGAAAGTGGTACCGGTCGAATCCGGTTCCAAGACCTTGAAAGATGCGCTTAACGAAGCCATGCGCGACTGGGTCACCAATGTCGAAGACACGTTCTACATTATCGGCACTGTCGCCGGCCCGCATCCTTATCCGATGATGGTGCGCGATTTCCAGTCGGTTATCGGCAAAGAATGCATCGTGCAAATGCCGGAGATGACCGGGCACCAGCCTGATTATGTGATGGCCTGCATCGGCGGCGGCTCGAATGCGATGGGGATTTTCCATCCCTACCTCGACTACAAGGACGTGGCGCTGATCGGTGTCGAAGCCGCAGGCGAGGGCATCGAGAGCGGCAAGCATTCGGCGGCGCTGCTAGCCGGGACCCCAGGCGTCCTGCACGGCAATCGTACTTATCTGCTGCAGGATGCCAACGGCCAGATTATCGAAACGCACTCGGTCTCGGCCGGCCTCGATTACCCCGGTGTCGGTCCCGAGCATGCGTGGCTGAAGGATTCGTCGCGGGCGCAGTACGTGTCGGTGACCGATGCCGAAGCGGTGGCAGCTTTTCATACGTGCTGTCTGATCGAAGGCATCATTCCAGCCCTGGAATCGGCGCATGCACTGGCTTACGCAGCGAAATTCGCAGCCACACTGCCCAAGGACAAGACCATCCTGATCAACCTGTCGGGGCGTGGCGACAAGGACATGCATACCGTCGCGGAGTGGGACAAGAAATAGCCCCTGCAAAAACGCCTCGCATCGACAATCTGCTTTCATAAAAATCAAGGCTCCGCTGCCTGCCGCACCTGCGACGATCGAAGTCGCGGGGTCCGGCCGGAACGGCAGGGCTGTAAAAAAGTGATGTAACCATGTCTAGAATCGCAGCAACTTTCGCCGCTCTCGCGGCCCACGATAAAAAAGGGCTGATCCCCTTCATTACCGCCGGCGATCCATCGCCTGACCTGACATTGCCGTTGATGCACGCGCTGGTGGCCGGTGGCGCCGATATTCTCGAACTGGGCGTGCCGTTCTCCGACCCGATGGCCGAGGGCCCCGTAATTCAGCGCGCCTGCGAACGTGCGCTCAAATTCAACATCGGCATGCGCGACGTATTGGCGATCGTTGCCGATTTTCGCAAGACCGACGACACCACGCCAGTGGTCCTGATGGGATACGCCAATCCGATCGAGCGCATGGGACAAGCCGCATTCGTTGATGCCGCCCGCGCCGCCGGCGTCGATGGCACCATCGTGGTCGATTATCCGCCAGAAGAATG
>JACMQD010000441.1 GCA_014377155.1 Herminiimonas sp. | reverse complement strand
TCAAGAAAGGCGGCTCTTCCGGCGGGCATAACGGCTTGAAAGACATCACTGCCGCGCTGGGCACGCAGGACTATTGGCGCATGCGCATCGGCATCGGCCATCCGCGCACCCTCAACCTGCAGCAGGGTGTGGCCGACTTCGTGCTGCATCGGGCGCGCAAGGAAGAGCAGCCACTGATCGACGAGGCGATTGCCAAATGCCTGGAGGCGATACCGCTTTTGTGCGAAGGCAAGTTCGAGGCAGCGACCATGCAGCTGCATACCGTCAAGTGAGCGCGCCGCACGCCAGACACGTCGCAGCAGCGCTCAACATCCATGCCGGTCCGAAGGCGCTGGCGCACTTGCGGCAGCACGGCTTGCGGCCACAGGACATTTCGATCGTGGCCGGCGCTGCAGGCGGGCCCAAGGGCTTGATACTACAAGCGCTGGATCAGTGGTTGTTCGGCACCTGGCTGCCGTCGGCGCCGCGCGAGCGCATGCTGATCGGCGCGTCGATCGGTGCCTGGCGCATGGCGGCGGCGTGCCATATCGATCCGGTCGCCGCGTTCCAGCGATTGGGCGCGTTGTATTGCGAACAGCGTTATCCGCACAAGCCGTCGGCGCAATATGTCTCGCAAGTATGCGCGACGCTACTCCACGACTATCTGGGTGGGCATGAAACTGAAATCGTCAGCCATCCGCATCATCGGCTGCAAATTCTGACCGTGCGCGGGCGCAGACTGTTGAATGCACCGCGGCGGAGATTGACGACTCTGGCCGGCTTTACTGCCGCCACGCTGGCCAATACGGCCTCACGCGCCCGACTCGCCCATCACCTGGAACGGGTGGTGATCGGTGACCCGCGCGATCCGGCGCTTTGGCTGAAAGCGAAGTTCGATGCCTTCGATACCCATTTTGCGCCACTGGCTGCCGATAACGTCGCCCAGGCACTGCTGGCCTCGGGCACCCTGCCCTTCATCATGACGCCTGTAGTCGACGTGCGTCATGCGCCGCGTGGCACCTACTGGGATGGCGGTCTGATCGATTATCACCTGGAATTGCCTTACTCACGGGTCGCCGACAAGCCCGATGGCGGGCTGGTGCTGTATCCGCATTTTACCGATCACATCGTGCCCGGCTGGTTCGACAAGACACTGCCGTGGCGGCGCGCCGGGCGCGGGCCGAATCGGGGTTGGCTCGACAATGTGATTTTGCTGTCGCCGTCACCTGCGTTCCTGCAAACGCTGACGCGCAACAAGCTGCCCGACCGCAAGGATTTCATGTATTACGGCCTTGACCATGATCTTCGGATAAAGAACTGGAAACTGGACATCGGCGAAAGCGAACGCCTGCGCGACGAACTGGCCAGCTTCGTGGCCGATCCTGACATGCGCCGGGTACAGCCTCTGTAGACGTTGTGCTTGCAATTAGCACGTTCGCCATCCTGGTCGTCGTCGATCGCAGAAGTTTTTGCGTACAGCGAAAGTCAGGTCGAACGCGATTCATACCCACTACCGTAAAGGCGCATGACGATCGACGCCGTCCCTTTGTTCATGAAATACCGATCAACCGCTGGCGCCACGAAAACGCGGCGGCGCCAGCGCGCTACGGTAAAATAGCGGGTTAATCAAATTTTCCAGCAAAGACCATCATGACTCTCAAATGCGGCATCGTCGGCCTGCCCAACGTCGGCAAATCCACTCTCTTCAATGCACTGACGAAAGCCGGCATCCCCGCCGAAAATTATCCGTTCTGCACCATCGAACCGAACGTCGGCATGGTCGAAGTGCCTGATCCGCGATTGCAAAAGCTGGCCGATATCGTCAAGCCGGAGCGTATCCTGCCCGCTACCGTGGAATTCGTCGACATCGCCGGCCTGGTCGCCGGCGCGTCCAAGGGCGAAGGCCTGGGCAACCAGTTCCTCGCGCATATCCGTGAAACCGACGCCATCGTCAATGTCGTGCGTTGCTTTGAGGACGACAACGTGATCCACGTCGCTGGCCGCATCAACCCGCTCGACGACATCGAAGTCATCCAGACCGAGCTGGCCCTGGCCGACATGGGCACGGTCGAAAAAGCGATCCACCGCGAAAACAAGAAAGCCCGTTCCGGTGACAAGGACGCCGCCAAGCTGGTCGGCGTCCTCGAACGCATCATGCCGCACCTGAACGAAGCCAAGCCGGTACGTGCGCTGGGCCTCGACGACGAAGAAATGGCGCTGATCAAACCGCTGTGCCTGATTACCGCCAAGCCGGCAATGTACGTCGGCAATGTCTCCGACACCGGCTTTACCAACAATCCGCTGCTAGACCAGCTGACTACCTACGCCAATTCCCAAGGCGCTCCGGTCGTGGCGATCTGCGCTGCCATCGAAGCCGAGATCGCCGACTTGGAGGATGCCGACAAGGTCGAATTCCTGGCCGACATGGGCATGGAAGAGGCGGGCCTGGATCGCCTGATTCGCGCCGGTTTCAAGTTGCTGGGTTTGCAAAGTTACTTCACGGCCGGTGTCAAGGAAGTTCGCGCCTGGACAATTCATGTCGGCGACACCGGTCCGCAGGCGGCCGGCGTGATCCACACCGATTTCGAACGCGGTTACATCCGTGCGCAAACGATCGCTTACGAAGACTTCATCAAGTACAAGGGCGAGCAAGGCGCCAAGGAAGCGGGCAAGATGCGCGCCGAGGGCAAGGAATATGTTGTCAAGGATGGGGATGTGCTGAATTTCCTGTTCAACGTTTAAACAGAAGCCTATAAATTTTCTACAGAATCGGTTTTAGCCGCATTGAGGAAGAATTGGCAAAACCGCATGCGGAAACTTAAACTTTGGATCTGATGCCTGCGCTCTCTCAATTGACGTTATACCCCGTCAAATCCTGCGCAGGCGTGTCGTTGCGCGAAGCAGTCCTCACTAGTGCCGGCCTGACCAGCGGTGGCGTCGCCGACCGCGAATGGATGGTCGTCGATGCCGCCGGCAATTTCCTGACGCAACGCGAATGTCCTCTCATGGCAACCATTGTGCCGTACCTGTCGCCGGAAATACTGACACTACGTGCGCCGGGCATGGCGGACTTGCGCCCCGCACTGAGCCCGATTCAAGGCCCTGCAGTGGCGGTGCAGTTGTGGGAAGAAACCGTCCCGGCGATTGATTGCGGCAACGCGGCTGCGGCGTGGTTTTCTGCGGTTCTGCGGGTTGCGTGTCGGCTGGTGCGCTGCCCGCTGCATGGCAGGCGCATCGCCAGCACCAGATGGACTGATGGCATTCTGGCGCCGACGCGTTTCGCGGACGGTTTTCCGGTGCTGGTGATCGGTCAGGCATCGCTCGACGACCTGAATCAAAAACTGCAACTGCAAGGACGCCCGAGACTGCCGATGAATCGCTTTCGGCCCAACATCGTCATCGATGGCATTGCACCGTTCGAAGAAGATCATGCCGCATCCATTTGCATTGGCGACGCCGTCCTGAAGCCGGTCAAACCCTGTCCACGCTGCCCGATTCCGTCGGTAGACCAGGACACTGGCATCGTCGGTCTCGATCCGCTCGACATTCTGCAGTCCTATCGCGGCAATCGTCTGCTCGATGGCGCCATTACGTTCGGCATGAACGCAATCGTGCTGAGCGGCGATGGTACGATCCTGCGCGTGGGACAGGAATGCGATATCACGCTTGCTTTCTGATGCCAGCCGCGCGGCGCACGCGACGTCGCCAACCGTAACCCGGAGCCTTGCGTAATGCCTCTCGATCTGGCGGAAGAAAATCAACGGCTGCGCCGAGAGCTCGACGTCCTGTTGGCGCAAGCGCATCGCAATCAATCGATCTTGCGCCGGCATCATCAGACCGATTTGCGTTTTATCGCCGCTGACGGATTCGAGCAATTGATCGAAAGCATTTTCGATACGTTGGTCGAGACCTCCGAACTCGACGTGGTCACTCTGGCGCTGTTCGACGGTGACAATCTGATCCGAGACATGACTTCGGCGCTGGCGATCAACCTGGACGATTTTCCGAATTTGTTGTTTTTCAATGGCACCACAGATCTGGGGCCGTTGCGCACGCGGCTGACCAGGCCGGTACTCGGAGCGTTCGATGCGTTACTGCATGGTCACCTGTTTCCGGCACAAGTGCTGACACCGAAAACGGTGGCGATCGTACCGCTCATACGACACGACAAACTGATTGGCTGCCTTGGCATGGGCAGCCTGGACCAAAGTCGATTCGTCCCCGCGATGGCCAGTGATTTCATCGAGCACATGGCGTCCATCGTCGTGATCTGTATCGACAACGTCATTAGCCACGAGCGACTCAAGCAGATTGGCCTGACCGATCCACTGACCGGTGTGCATAATCGGCGCTATGTCGAGCAACGTTTGCATGAAGAAATCGGACGCTCGCGCCGCAGCGGCCATGCGTTGTCATGTCTGTACATCGATATCGATCATTTCAAGAAAATCAACGATAGCGTTGGCCATCAATGCGGCGACCAGGTGCTGTGCGAAGTCGCGGCACGCATCAAGGCCGAGCTGCGTGTGAGCGACGCATTGGGACGCTTCGGCGAGGAGGAATTCATCGTCTTGCTGGTCGATGCGGATGTCGACAATGCGCACGGCGTTGCGCAGCGCATCCTGAGTGGAATTAGCGAGCGGACGATCGATTGCGCAGGGCATCAAGCACTACGCGTGACAGTCTCGATCGGCATCGCGCACTTGCTGGCGCCGGACGCCGCCAAGCCGGTCGACTTGATCGCGCAAGAACTGATCGGACGGGCCGACCGCGCGCTTTATCAAGCCAAAGGAGAAGGTCGCGACCGTATCGTGCTGCATGGCTGACAGCGTTACTACGGATTGCAGGCCAGAATTCAGGGTTGCGGAACCGCTGACTTCAATTGCTGCTGCAGGCGTTCGTACTTTTCCTGCAGTTGTTCCTTCGATTCGCGCCACGCGGGATCGAACGGAATACATGCTACCGGACACACCTGCTGGCACTGTGGCTCGGCATAATGGCCGACGCACTCGGTACACTTGTTGGGATTGATTTCGTAGATCTCGGGACCCATGTAGATTGCGTCGTTCGGACACTCGGGTTCGCAGACATCACAGTTAATGCAATCGTCGGTAATCAGCAACGCCATGCCAGCTCCCGCATCGC
>JACMQD010000068.1 GCA_014377155.1 Herminiimonas sp. | reverse complement strand
GGAGCATCTGCAGTCGTTTTTTGCAATGCACTTTGCCGAATCAATCCCGCCAGCGCAGTCCGGATGTTGTCCGATTGATGCACTTGCGCTGCACCGATTTCCGTTGCCACCGATGCGCTATTTATCTTCGATGGTTGTTTCACGTTGAATGATAGAGCAGATATAATTTTCTCCTGAGAAAATGGACTGTGCAAGACGACGAATAGTGTTGAAAATATCTAAGCATGATCTTACTTTGGCCGCGCTTATTCCAAGACGGTTTTCCGAAGTGCACTACCTGTATCCGCATTGTTGCTTGCGTCGTATCGCGCTCGATCGAGCGCCCCGATGTTTTCTCGTGAAAAGCAATCCGCGTTCACTGGTCACGACCGGTGTCTATCAGCTCGATGGCGATGTCAAGGTCACGGATGTTGACACTGTGACCAATCAGATTCTAGCGCTGGAAACACACTACCGCATCAAGCTGCTCAACCGCACCACGCGCCGCATGTCGGTCACCGAAGAGGGGCGATAGTGCTACGAGCATGCCATGGGTCTGCTGGGCCGGATGGACAATTTTGAAACTGCCATGCAAGACTCGAACCGCCATCCGATGGGTATGCTGCGCGTCGACATGCTAAGCATCATCAGCCGCCAGATCGCGGCGCCGGCCCTACCCGCTTTCCTGGCTTCCTATCCGGACGCCACGCTCAGCGTGCGGCGCCTTGCCGGCCAGGATCTTGGTGTCGAGCGGATTGACGCCGCTTGCCACGATCCGCACCAAGGCTTCGTTGGCGCCGGGGCGCGGCCGGGCGATCGTGCGCAGGACCGGTGGCGTCGAAAAGCTGTCGAGGACAACGGCTTGCATGGTGAGGGAATTTGACATGATGTTTTCCTGTTCAAGCGTGTGGGAAATTCGCCACCGCAGTCGCGATGGGTCATCGGTAGCGCCAGGGCTGCGTTCAGGCGAATGTGATGCCTGACAACACTGGTGCCTTGCCGATGTGCGCAAGTCTAGAGACCGGTTGGCCAATGAGAAACCGCCGTGACGCTAATGAGGTCAGTCGGAACTGCTGGACGCCAACGGGCTATGCAACGAGTTGATTTAAATAGAAGTGCTGTGTAAAGACGGCAGGTAAAACATACCCAAGACGTGCCTGGGTCCGCTGCCGGTTATAGAACATTTCGATGTACTCGGTGAGCTCGTCTTTAGCCTGCCGCCTGGTGATGTAGCGCCGGTGGTGGACGAGTTCGTTTTTCAATGTACCCCGGAAGCTTTCGATGGACGCGTCATCGTAGCAGTTGCCCTTGCGACTCATCGAGGCGGTCATGCCGAATTGGTCGAGCAGACGCCGGTATGCATGGGCACAATATTGACTTCCACGGTCCGAGTGACATACCAGCCCGGCAGCCGTGCGTCGGGCCGCCACGGCCCGTATGAGCGCCTGCATGACCAGATTTTTCGTCATGCGCGCACCCATGGCGTATCCGACCAGCTCGCCGCTGTACAAGTCTTTCAGGCCGGCCAGATACAGCCAGCCTTCGTCGGTTGCCAGATAAGTGATATCAGTGACCCAGACCCGGTCGGGCGCGGCGACCTTGAAATTCTGGTTCAGCAGATTCGGCGCAATCGGCAGCGCATGCTGAGAATTCGTCGTCGCCTTGAACTTGCGTTTCTGTCGACAACGCAAGCCCAGTTCCCGACGAACGCGTTTGATGCTGTGCACGCCAATCTCGATGCCGTGTCCCGAAAGATCGCGCTGCAGTCGTTCCGGACCAAAGGTTTCCCGGGTACGTTGGTGAGCAGCCAGAATTTCAATCTCGAGCCGGGGCTGCCTCTGGGTGCGCCGTGACGGCGCCCTCGTGCGCCAGGCATAGTAGCCGCTCACCGAGACCTCCAGCAGACGGCACATCGGCGGCACCGGCCAGCACTGTCGCATTTGTTCGACCAGGCCGTACTTCACCGCGACTCCTTGGCGAAGCAGGCCGCAAACTTTTTTAGCAGATCGCGTTCCATCTTGAGCTCTGCCAGTTCGCGCTTCATACGGCTCAGTTCTACTTCCAATTCGGTCAATGGCACCTGGTTCTGACCCACTTGGGCGAGCTTGCCGCTGCGGGCAAGTCGTATCCAGTTGGCCAGCGTCTTTATCGAAATCGACAATCGCCGCGCCGCTTCCGATGCCGCCAAGCCATCGGTCACTACCATTTCTACTGCCTGATCCCGAAATTGCTTCGTGTAGACCGCCTCGGGCAATCGATTCATACGTCTTTCGTTTCATCTGTTTTACGAAACGTTGGCGTCTGTTAATTCCGGCTTACCGCAGGCTCAGACCTGTCGGTCTACTCGCAAGACGAACTCGACGAGATTGTCTTATCGCTCAATACCCGTCCACGGCAGACCCTCGGATTTCGAACACCT
>JACMQD010000067.1 GCA_014377155.1 Herminiimonas sp. | reverse complement strand
GCGTGGCGATGCGCAGCACCACGTCGTTGCGCAGCCGCTCGGTAAAGTGGCCGATCACTTCGCACCCATGGTCGCGCTCGAGGTGGACCAGCACGGTGGCGATAATCTGCGGATGCTCGTTGCGGATCAGTTCGGCGACCGATTGCGCATCCATCCATTTCAGGCTTTCGATGCCGCTGGCGTCGCGTACGCCGAGAATACGGTTGAGCAGCGATGCCGCCTTGTCGTCGCCCAGCGCCTTGGTCAGCACACTGCGGATATATTCGTCTGAATCGAGCCCGAGCGAGGTGTTCTGCGCGGTTTCGGTCATGAAATCTGCCAGCACCGCTTCCAGCTCCTCGCTCTGGATCGCCTTCATGGTCGACATCGCCGCGCCGAGCTTTTGCACCTCGCGCGGACCCAGATGCTTCATCACTTCGGCCGCCTCGTCCTCGCCCAGTGCCAGCATCAGGATCGCGCCTTTTTGAATTCCGTCATCACTCATTGCCATCCACCCATGCCTTGACTACGTTAGCGACAACCTTGGGGTCGCTGCGCGCCAGTAATTTGGCGGCTTCAAGGTTGTCCTGATAAGTTCGCGGTGCCACGCCCATCGGTTCGACCCCGCTCAGCTCGACCACGGTATCGTCTTCGAGCGCTTCGACCGGTGCTTCCACAACCGGCGGTCCTGCCACCAGTTTTTTCAGCATCGGCTTGAGGAACGCGAAGAACAGATACAGCAATACTACTGCCGCCAACAGGTATTTGCCTATCTCCTTCGCCAGTTCGAGCGTTTCGACCCGCTTCCAGATTGGCACTTCGACAATGGCTTCTTTTTCGGCACCGGCGAACTGGCTGTTGACCACGTTGAGCGAATCGCCGCGATCCTTGTTGAAGCCCATTGCCTCCTTGACCAGATCATTGACCTGGGTTTTTTCGGCATCGCTCAGTGGCTTGTAAGTCACCTTGCCGGCTTTGTCGATATCGCGCTTGTAGTTGACCACCACTGCCACCGACAAACGCTTGACACCGCCCATCGGCTGCTGCACATAGCGGATCGTCTTGTCGACTTCATAATTGACGGTCATGTCTTTTTGCGCCGTGCCCGATGCGGCGGCCGGTGCCCCTGCGGCGGCTGCCGGTGCCCCGGCAATCGGCGCGGTCGCCGGTGCTTGCGGCTGATTGGTGAGTGCGCCCGGAATGCCTGACGCTGCGCTGCCGCCATTGGTGGATTCGCTGCTTTGCTGACTGCGGATCGATGCGGCAGTGGGCGTGCCGTTGGGCTTGTAGACTTCGGCGGCTTGCTCGCTGTGCGAGAAATCGACGTCGGCCGTGGCTTCGGCGCGCACGTTGCCAGCGCCGACGATCGGCGTGATGATCGATTCGACGCGCTTGACAATATTTTGCTGCAGCTCCAGCACATACTTGAGCTGGGCCGGGTCGAGTCCGTTAGCGTTGACGGTCTTGCCCGCTTCGGACAGCAGATTGCCGTTCTGGTCCACCACGGTGACATTCTTGGCCGGCAAATCCGGCACGCTGCTGGCGACCAGATGCACGATGGCGCTGACCTGTTGCGGGTCCAGCGTACGGCCCTGATTCAGATGCAGCAACACCGACGCCGTCGGCTTTTGCTGGTCGCGCACGAACACCGACGCCTTTGGCAATGCCAGATGAACGCGTGCGCTTTGCACCGAGCCCACCGCCTGGATCGAGCGCGCCAGTTCCCCTTCCAGCGCACGCTGGAAGTTCACTTGCTCCAGAAATTGCGACACGCCCAGTTTCTGGTTTTCCATCAGCTCGAAGCCGACACTGCCGCCTTTGGGCAAACCCTGCGCCGCCAGTTTCAGCCGCGTGTCATACACTTGCCCCGCCGGCACCAGGATCGCATTACCGCCATCCGAGAATTTGTACGGCACGTTCATGGTCTGCAGCGATGACACGATCGCGCCGCCGTCGCGGTCCGAGAAATTGGAAAACAACACTTTGTAATCCGGCGCCTGGCTCCATAGCCACACCGCGACCATGATCGCGATTACCACCGCCGCGCCGGCGATGAGCATCACATTGCGTCCGGCAGGCGACTCGGTAAAGACCCGGTAACCTGGAACGATCGCGCCGTCTGCGGCTATTGCCATGATGGTGCCTTCAAATTATTGTTATAGGGTGTTGTCGTATGCACCGGTATCCTCGCCAGATCAAGCCTCAATCGGAGTAGCGTGCCTATTGCCAGTCGCAACGGCATTACCAAGCCCCAACCGGATTGTCGGCTTGTTGGCAGATTTTAATCGTTGGAACAGAGCAATGTTTGCGTGGCTTATCCGGGCGCATGATTGCTGCGGCGCTGCTAAGGTAGCGGTTGTGGAGTGCGTACTCCGGACCGGGAGGACATATGAAGGTAGGAGCAATCGACAGCAGCCGGATCGAAGCGATGATTTCGCAGCTGAAGGCGGCGGCGACGAAGGCGCCGGGTGGCGTCAATCCGCTGGCGGAAATCGACAAGTCGGCGTCGGCCAGCAAAGTCAATTTTTCCGATGCGCTGACAGCCCAGCTCAATGCCGTCAACGGCGCTCAAAAGAATGCCGAACGGCTCGGACAGAAGTTCGCCATGGGCGACGACAGCGTCAGTCTGTCGGATACGATGATCGCCGGACAGAAGGCGAATATCGCTTTTCAGGCGACGATCCAAGTGAGGAACAAGATGGTGTCGGCTTACCAAGACATCATGAATATGCAGGTGTAGTGCGAGCCAGTCTCCTGCGATCAAAATTCGTCGCTCCGGCCTGGCTCATGCGCCAGGCCGGAGTTTGCCAGTGCTCAACATGCTTCTTGGTTATTTGTCGACCTGTCTCAAGGTCGCAAAATCATTCCTCTTGCAGCATGTCACAATCGTTCACAGTTGATGCCACGAATATCGCTGCAAACTCAACCTAAATCGCAAATTTAATTTCCATGTGGAAATTTTAAACAGTATGATTTACTCAGATGCAAGCTCAACACAGAAAGGGCCATCATGTCTGAGTCGATTAGCCGGATTGAAAGCGAGTCTCTCTCACAAGAATCCTTGAAGGCTGACAAGGCCACGCCGCCGCCGGTCAAATCGATTTCGCAGGCCGCATCGCAACCTGTTGTGGCGACCAAGTCGGCATCGGTTGTCGCACTAGGCAAGTCGCCGGCAGAGCTGGGACTGTATGGCGCCAACGGCAGCGCTGCCACGCCAGCCGCAACGAAGACCGGTGGCACTGCCAACAGCGATGGCAGCTACACCACTGGCAAAGATGCCGTTTCGATCACGATCGAAAAATCCGATTCCGGCTATAACAATAAGATCTACTTTTCCACAGACAATTTCAAGACCAGGCAGCTGGTAGGCATCGACAACCAGACCGGAACAATCAACATCGGGTCCTTCGCCGCCGGCACCAAGATCGATTTCGGCATCGACAACGGACAGGGTGATTTTTTCCGTACCGGTGGCGCATCAGCTAATTCGGATAATTTCCAGCATATGCAATCGTCTGCCGTCGCGGGTGGCGGACAGCAGGTCGGATTCGAAGATCTGCGCGGCGGTGGCGACCGTGATTTTAACGATGCCATCATTACAGTACGTAACGTGCCCGCAGCGGAAGTCAAAGACAATCGCTCTGGACTGGGTGATGGGTCCAACCCCGGCAAGGGGTCCGGCACGGCAAATTCACCCAATACCGGGACCTTGAACCCGTCTGCTGTTAAAACACCTGCGGCGGCCCCAGATTCAGTGCCAGCGATCGCCAAGCCAGCACCCGCAGTCCCCGTCGTCGGCGCGCCCCAGGTTGCACAAATTGCTATCCCGAAGCCGGCTTCGGCATCTATCGTTTCAGCTGCAAATCCAGCGCCGGTAGCGATCCCGTCAGTGGCGAAACCGTTAGTTGCTGTGGCGGCGGTAATGGCCAAGCCCGTTGCCATCCCTGTCGTCGCCGTCGCAAAACCGTTTATCCCGGTCGCGCCTCCGGTCGCTCCTGCGAAGACAGCGGTGATCACGGCATCACCTGAAAAAGACAATCGGTCGGGTCTAGGCGATGGCACCAACCCGGGCAAAGGCAGCGGCACGGTCACGTCGCCTAATACCGGCACCTTGAATCCATCTGCCGCCAAGTCGCCCGCAGCCGTGTCGCCAGTCGTGGCCAAGCTAGTTGCTACCGCGGTCGCCGCGCCGGCAAAGCCGCTCACTCCGGCGGCACTGTCGGTTGCAGTCAAAGCCCCGACCGTGGCGACAGCCGCGCAAAAAGACAACCGTTCAGGCTTGGGCGATGGCACCAATCCTGGCGTCGGCGAGGGCCGCGTCAATTCGCCCAATACCGGTACGGTCAATCCATCGGGTGCAGTAAGTGCGCCGACCAACACCGCTGCCTCAGTTAAAAAGACGGAGGAAGCCACGCAGGTGAAGATCACGGGCGGCACTGTGGACAGGAAAGTCGAAGCGGCGCTGCAGGCCTATCAGGTGCCACAGGCACAAAAATTCATGACCAACGTCCAGGTTTGATATTGCTGAACTGCGCAATCGTGACCAACCAAGGAGGGCTGAAAAGTTCGACAGGTGCTAGGAAGGCTACGATTGAACTAGACGTGAGAAGACGCAAAAAAATTGTTTGAATAGCTCGCCGCTGCGCAGCTCTATTCCATGTAAGTCGCGAGTTTCCTCGTCGTGATGAACAGCAACTCGTCCGACAATTGGGCACGCAGATATGCATTGCCAAAAAATCACCGGGAGCCTGCCGAGCGCGCATTCTGTTCGCGTTCCAGTTTGGTGATATAGCGCTGAATCGCTGCCATCATCGGTTTCGGCAATTCCACGAACAGACAGCCGAGCCGGCGAACAATCTTGCCATTATTCTTTTTGATGTCTTGCATATTGCGGATTTGCAGGGCGGCGACCACCAGCGTCCCGCCAGGCAAATCGATCCGGCAATCGTTATAGATACGTCCCACGGTCGGATCGAGCTGTCCCTTGTCGTCCACGATCGCTAGTCCGCCGCCGCTGACATTTTGCAACGCGACCGACACCGTCGTCGCTACCTCGTCCTTCGTATGGGGGATGTGGATCGTGCAACGTACCGGGTTGGCCACCGGTGTCGATACCCGGTAATATTCACGTCGCTGCAGGCGGATCATGCTGGCCGGAATCGCCATCGTGAAGGCGGGACGATCTTCATAGATGCATTCCTCGACCTGATCGGCAAAGAACAGGATGCGGATATTGTCATGCACGGTTTCGAACGAAATGTTGCCGCTCTCGGCGATGAGCGCGTTGCGAACCGATGACGCGGCGCAATCGATCACCACGATGCCGGACATGTCGTCCACGGCCAGCACCGATGTCACGATGGCTTCTGTGCCATTATTAACGACCATCCGGATGAGTTGGTTGCTGTCGCCCAGACTGCGTAACAATCCGACGATTTCACGGCGCGAACTCACCTGAAAAGGGCTCAGGTCTTCCTGGCTGGATTCGTCAACTGTCGTCGTCTGCATAGAGGTGTAAAACGTGAAAGGGAGCAATAATCAATTACACTAGGTCAACTATCATACCTTGTCGGAGGGCTCTTGCCCATTCTCGATACGATAAAGCCACGCAAGCAGTTCGGCAACGGCACGATACAAGGCAGGTGGAATGTGGCCATCGAGGTCCACCTGCATTAACAGCGCGACCAGCTCTCTGGATTCGTGGACAAAAACTCCATGTTCCTTGGCGCGCGCAATGATCTGTTCGGCGACCAGACCGCGTCCCTTGGCGACGATTTTCGGTGCCAGGTCGCCGCTCTGGTAAGCCAGCGCGACGGCGTTTTGCAGCGGATTAGGTTTGCCCATCGCTTTTGACGGTGAGCAGATCGAGCGGCGATCCGGCGGCGTCGAGCGCGTTCACCAGGTCGTGGCCGTTCTGGCGCAAGCGCAGGGCGGCGTTCTCGGTCGGCGCCCGTACCTGCATGCGCACGTGATCGCCGTCGAGGTAGATGCTGGCGGTGATCACGCCCAGCGTGGGCAATTCGAAGCGGACCGTGCTGGTCCATGACGACTGTTCATTGGGTGCTGACGTCGATTTCGGCGGGTCTTCGCTGACTTCCCATTCCAGCTTCTGTCCCGGCCACAATTCACCTTGCCATGCGACGCGGTTGGTTTCCAGGGTCTGAAGTTGCAGATTGATGCGTTGTGC
>JACMQD010000440.1 GCA_014377155.1 Herminiimonas sp. | reverse complement strand
TGAATTCCTGTTGCATTACCAGCCGATTTTCGATGCGCGCTCGCGTCGCATTACCGGTTTCGAAGCGCTGATGCGCTGGATGCATCCGGATCTGGGGCTAGTGTCTCCGGTACAGTTCATTCCGATGGCCGAAAGTAATGGCTTGATTAATCTCCTCGGCGCCTGGGCACTGAAAGCGGCGTGCGTGCAAATCCGCAAGTTCGAAGAAGTCGCCGGCCGCAAGTTGTATATTTCAGTCAATGTCAGCCCGCGCCAGTTCCGCAACGACCAGTTCCTCGACATGATGGATGCGGCACTCGCGCTGTCCGGACTCGATGGCGACCAGCTGGTGTTGGAAATCACGGAAGGCATCCTGATGTCCGACCCGGAACATGCCGAAGCATTGCTTAACCTGATCAGCACGCGCGGCGTTCGCATTGCCATCGATGACTTCGGCACGGGCTACTCGTCGCTGGCGTATCTCAAACGTTTTCCGATCACATCGTTAAAGATCGATCGCGCATTCATCAAGGACCTGCCCGGTTCGGTCAAGGATGCGGCAATATGCAACGTGGTTTTCAGCCTGGCAAACCATTTGAACCTGACAACCATCGCAGAAGGCGTCGAAAATGAGGAGCAGCTGGCATTCCTGGCGAGCCAGGGATGCGATCTGATCCAGGGCTTTTATACTGGCCGCCCGCTTTTGCCGCATGCGGCGATCGAGGTCCTGAAGTCGGACACTCGGATAAACCCATGAATGCCTCCCAACGAAAAATGAGGTTGAATCGATGAGCGGCCCTACGATGACCAGCAGTGTCGCCGACAGAACGCTGGAGTTATTGTGGTCGCGCATCAGACAGCGCGGCAACCTTCCCGGATTTTCAAAAGTGGTCAGCGCCGTGCTGGGTGCCATGCGTGGCGACGACGATCGCGAGTTCAGCATGACCAAGACAGTATTGTCCGATCCGGCATTGACGCAACGCGTACTACGGCTGGCCAACAGCGCGATGTATTCGGTGTTCGGTCAAGGCATCAATACGGTATCGAAAGCCGTTATCGTGCTCGGTACCGAATCCATCGGTCATCTTGCGCTTGGACTGAAACTGATCGACGGCCTGTCTTCGGCGTCGTCGGATTCCGATAGCGCGCGCGATGAAATGGAAAAAGCCGTGTTTGCAGGACACATCGCACGCCAGGTAACGGCAACGGCCAGTGCGCGCGACGTCGAGGAAGCAGTGGTCTGTTCGATGCTGCATTCGCTGGGGCGCATGATGACGGCATTTTATCTGCCGGATCAGTGGGCCATCATTCAGGCGCAGACCGCGGCTACCGGCGAAGAGGAATCCGAAGTCGCGCAGCATGTTCTCGGCATCGGCCTCGTCGAGCTGGGCCGTTGCATCGCCGAGCGATGGGGGTTGCCAGCTGAACTGGTGCGCACCATGCATGATTTCCCGCCAAAAGAAGTTGGCGAACCCCTCAATCATGAGGAATGGCTGGCCGCGGTTTCGACCATGTCTTCGAGCTGCGCGCAAATATTATGCAACGACGGCCCGACCGCAGCGGCGGACATCTCTATGATCGCCGCTAACTACGCAGACATGCTCGGCATGGAAACCGCTCAGTTAATGGCTGCGGTAGAAGGCGCGAAGTCGACCGCCAGCGAAGAAGCCGTGTTCAATCGACCGCGCAAGGCGCTCGGTGTTGGCAATCCCGCTATCGCGGCAATCCCGATTTCGCCAACAGGCAAACCGCCCGATGCAGCGGTTCTGCTCGCGCGCGGCGCTAGCGACATGCGCGGCGCACTTGCAGCGGCAAGCAGCGCGCAGATGGTAGCAATGGCGCTCGAAACCGTTTTCAAGGGCCTCGGCCTGAGTCGTGCAGTAGCTTTTTTTCGCAATCAGGAACAAGCCCAGTATCAGGCGCGGCTTTGCTTTGGCGAAGGCATGCAGGATTTGTTGCCGCGGCTGATTTTCAGCGATGCCTATCAGCCCGATGTTTTTCATGCGGCATTGGCAAACGACAAGATGATTTTTATCGAAAATGCCAAAGCACCGGCTTTCGTCGCCAAGCTGCCACGATGGTGGAGGGATAACTTACCCAGCGCGCGCAGCTTTCTGGTCTTGCCTGTGACAATCAATCGTAAGCCGGTCGGCTTCATTTATGGCGATTGGGATGAATCGCTGCCGCCTTCGAAAATAGCGCCGGGCGAAGTGCCGCCGCTGGACGAAATCCGGGCAATGGTCGCCACCGCGATCGAGCAACGACATCGGCATGACCCACCGTGGATGGTCTGATTTAAATTGGGGTCAGAGTCGATTTTTGAATTAAAATTTCGATATCCTCACTGACCCAACCCGCCATGGCCCGCCTTCCGCGTCTCGTCGTTCCTCATCAGCCGCACCATATCATCCAGCGTGGCAATGGCCGCAACACGGTTTTTTACGATACCGAAGACCATCTAGTGTTTCTAATGCGTCTGCGCGAAGCCGCCAGGCAGTACAAGGTTGCTATTCATGCCTATGTACTTATGAGTAATCATATTCATGTGCTCGCCTCGCCGGCCGATGCCACAGGCCTCGCCAGAATGATGCAGTGGATCGGGCGCCACTATGTCCCTTACTTCAATCGTAAGTACAGTCGGGCCGGCACTTTGTGGGAAGGGCGCTATCGCGCTACCGTTCTCGATTCCGAACGCTATTTCATGACCTGCAGTCGTTACATCGAACTTAATCCTGTACGAGCAGGCATGGTCGACGGACCCGGGGATTATCCGTGGTCGAGCTACGCTCATCACGTCGGTATCAAACCGGATCCTATCATTACCGATCATCCACTATATTGGTCCCTTGGAAATACACCCTTTGAGCGCGAAGCGGCTTATATGGCACTAATTGAACTGGGTTTGACGACCCTTGAAACCACGGTTTTGAGTCAAGCCACTTTGAAAGGCTGGGCGCTCGGTACGGAAAAATTTAAAGCGGCCCTGGAAAAGCAAGCCAATCGCCGGGTAAGCCCAACTACGCGAGGGCGTCCGCGCAAACAGACTTCGTTAACGACCCAGCCTCTAGATAAGGAAAATACTTGACATCGAAAATAGGATTTCACTCTGTCCCTATTTAAATTTAATCGAAGCTCAGCCATATTTAATTTGACTCTGACCCCATTTATTTAGATTGATCAATGTATTGCGGTGCACTATCCTTCAGCTTCAACCCCATCAGTAGCGGAGAATGGTTATGCATGCGCAAGGTTTATACGACCCGTCCAATGAACATGATGCCTGTGGCGTCGGATTTATCGCCCACATCAAAGGCAACAAGAGCCATTCCATCGTCGAGCAGGGGCTGCTGATTCTGAAGAACCTCGATCATCGGGGTGCTGTCGGCGCCGACAAGCTGATGGGCGATGGCGCCGGTATCCTGATCCAGGTGCCGGACCAGTACTATCGCGAGGAAATGGGCAAGCAGGGCGTGACCTTGCCGCCGCCCGGTGAATTCGGCGTGGGAATGGTATTCCTGCCGAAAGAAGCGGCTTCGCGCATCGCGTGCGAACAGGAAATCGAACGCGCGGTGCTGGCCGAAGGCCAGGTCGTGCTGGGCTGGCGTGATGTGCCGGTCGATATCGAGATGCCGATGTCGCCGACGGTACGTGACAAAGAGCCGGTGATTCGCCAGATTTTCATCGGCCGAGGCCAGGACATCATGGTGACCGATGCGCTCGAGCGCAAATTGTATGTGATTCGCAAATCGTCCGGCCACGCAATCCAGGCCCTCAACCTGTTGCACGGCAAAGAGTTTTTCGTGCCGTCGATGTCGGCCCGTACCGTGGTCTACAAAGGTTTGCTGTTGGCGGACCAGGTCGGTGTGTATTACAAGGATTTGCAGGACCCCCGCTGCAAATCAGCCCTGGCGCTGGTGCATCAGCGTTTTTCGACCAATACCTTCCCCGAATGGCCGCTGGCACATCCTTACCGCCTGATTGCGCATAACGGCGGGATCAATACCGTCAAGGGTAATTTCAACTGGATGCGCGCACGCGAAGGCGTGATGAAGTCAGCGGTGCTGGGCGATGACCTGAAAAAACTGTTCCCGCTAATCTACGAAGGCCAGTCCGATACCGCTTGTTTCGACAACGCGCTGGAATTGCTGCTAATGGCAGGCTATCCGATCGCGCAGGCAATGATGATGATGATCCCGGAAGCATGGGAAAACCATACGCTGATGGACGACAACCGTCGCGCCTTCTACGAATACCATGCGGCGATGATGGAACCATGGGACGGCCCGGCCGCCATGGCGTTTACCGACGGCCGCCACATCGGCGGCACACTCGACCGCAACGGCCTGCGCCCGGCGCGCTATATCGTTACCGATGACGACCTCGTGGTCATGGCATCCGAATCGGGCGTACTGCCGATTCCCGAATCGAAGATCATCCAGAAATGGCGCCTGCAACCGGGCAAGATGTTCCTGATCGACCTCGACGCCGGCCGGATCATCGACGACAAGGAACTCAAGGACACGTACGCCAACGCCAAGCCCTACAAGCAGTGGATCGAGTCGGTACGCATCAAGCTCGGCGACCTGAAAGCGGAGCCGGACGAAGCCAAGTCGACCATCCCGCTGCTGGATCGCCAGCAAGTGTTCGGCTACACCCAGGAAGATTTGAAATTCCTGATGTCGCCGATGGCGGCTACCGCCGAAGAAGCGATCGGTTCGATGGGTAACGATTCGCCACTGGCGGTCATGTCCAACAAGAACAAGACGCTGTACCACTATTTCAAGCAACTGTTTGCGCAAGTGACCAACCCGCCGATCGATCCGATCCGCGAAGCGATGGTAATGTCGCTGGTGTCTTTCATCGGCCCCAAGCCGAACCTGCTCGACACCAACAACATCAATCCGCCGATGCGCCTCGAAGTTGCGCAACCGGTGCTCGACTATGCCGACATCGCGCGTCTGCGCAACATCAGCGCCCACACTGGCGGCAAATTCAAGTCTCATGAATTGAACATCTGCTATCCGGTCGCCTGGGGCAAGGAAGGCATCGAAGCACGCTTGGCGTCGTTGTGCGCCAAGGCCGTCGATGCCGTCAAGTCGGGTCACAACATCCTGATCATCACCGACCGCAAAATGGATGCCGAGCAAGTCGCGATTCCTGCGCTGCTGGCTACCTCCGCCATCCACTTGCACCTGGTTAGCAAGGGTTTGCGCACGTCGGCCGGTCTCGTGGTCGAAACCGGTTCGGCACGCGAGACGCATCATTTCGCGCTGCTGGCAGGCTACGGCGCCGAAGCGATCCATCCCTATCTGGCGATGGACACGCTGGCCTCGATGGCCGCCGGCTTGCCGGGCGCGCTGTCGCCTGAAAAAGCCATCTACAATTTCCAGAAAGCGGTTGGCAAGGGCTTGCTGAAAGTGATGTCGAAGATGGGCATCTCGACCTACATGTCATATTGCGGCGCGCAGATTTTCGAAGCCATCGGCTTGAACAAGGCGTTGGTCGACAAATATTTCAAGGGCACCGCGTCGAACGTCGAAGGAATCGGCGTGTTCGAAGTGGCCGAAGAAGCATTGCGCCTGCACCGTCAGGCATTCGGCGACGATCCGGTCATGGCCAACGCGCTCGACGCTGGTGGCGAATACGCCTTCCGCGTGCGCGGCGAAGACCACATGTGGACGCCGGACGCGATCGCGAAATTACAGCACTCGACCCGCGCCAACAATTTCAACACCTACAAGGAATACGCGCAGATCATCAACGATCAGTCTAAGCGTCACATGACCTTGCGCGGCCTGTTCGAATTCAAAATCGATCCGGCGCAAGCCATCTCGCTGGAAGAAGTCGAGTCGGCCAAAGAAATCGTCAAGCGCTTCGCCACGGGTGCCATGTCGCTCGGCTCGATCTCGACCGAAGCGCATGCGACGCTGGCCATTGCGATGAACCGCATCGGCGGCAAGTCCAACACCGGCGAAGGCGGCGAGGACGAGAACCGCTATCGCAACGAACTGAAGGGAATTCCGATCAAGGTCGGCGACACGATGGCGTCGGTGGTCGGCGCCGAGAACATCGAAGTCGACATTCCGCTGATGGCCGGTGATTCGCTACGCTCGAAAATCAAGCAAGTGGCGTCGGGCCGATTCGGCGTGACGGCCGAGTACCTGACTTCGGCTGACCAGATTCAGATCAAGATGGCGCAAGGCGCCAAGCCGGGCGAGGGCGGCCAGTTGCCAGGGCATAAGGTATCGGAATACATCGCCAAGCTGCGTTTTTCGGTGCCGGGTGTGGGCCTGATTTCGCCGCCGCCGCATCATGATATCTATTCGATCGAAGATCTGGCACAGTTGATCCACGATCTGAAAAACGTCAATTCCAAGGCCTCTATCTCAGTCAAGCTGGTGTCCGAAGTCGGCGTCGGCACGATCGCCGCCGGTGTCGCTAAAGCGAAGTCGGACCACGTCGTCATCGCCGGTCACGATGGCGGGACCGGTGCGTCGCCGCTGTCGTCGGTCAAGCACGC
>JACMQD010000439.1 GCA_014377155.1 Herminiimonas sp. | reverse complement strand
GGTAATTATCGCATTCCCGCATCACACTACAACCCGGTTATTTCCCGTGCATGCACCGACTCCACCTGCCGACGCCCGATCCAGCGCGCCCATCGACCTGCGCCGGGTAAGGCAACTCTTCTCGACTCCCGCCCGTATTGCCGAATCCGCATTCCTGCGCCGTGAAATAGCGGCGCGCATGCAAGAGAGGCTGGCATTGGTCCGGCTTGCGCCGCATCACATTTTGGACGCTGGTTGTGGCGATGGCGCGGACTTGCCACCGTTGCAGAGTCGATTCCCGCAAGCGCAATTACTCGGGCTCGATGCTTCGGCTGCCATGCTGGCGGCGGCGCAAACCAGGCAGAACGCCGCCATGTCGTCGGTCACGCGCATGCTGTCGCAATGGATGCCCGCCAGCATGAACGCGGGCCGGGGCATGCGCCCAGGCTTGGTCGGCGGCGATTTTGCCTGTCTGCCACTCGGCAGCAACGCCGTCGACCTGGTCTGGTCGAATTTGGCACTGCATTGGCATCCACAGCCCGATAAGGTTTTTGCCGAGTGGCGGCGAGTGCTGCGTGTCGATGGTTTGCTGATGTTTTCGTGTTTCGGACCCGATACATTTAAAGAAGTGCGTGGTGCTTTCGATGCAGTCGATCGTGACGTGCACGTATTGCCGTTCGTCGACATGCATGATTTTGGCGATATGCTGGTCGAAGCCGGTTTCGCTACGCCGGTGATGGACATGGAAATGATCACCGTGACGTATGACACGGTCGACCGTTTGCTGGCCGATGTTCGCGCTTGGGGCGGCAATCCGCTGGCATCGCGCGCGCGTGGCCTGCGCGGTAGCGCATCATGGAATAGAATCAACAAGGCGCTCGAGGATAGCCGGCGCGCTGACGGCAAGATCCCGCTGAGCTTCGAAGTGATCTACGGCCATGCATTCCGGCCGGTTTCGCGCAAGACCGCGGGAGGCGAGTCCATTATTCGTCTGGACCTGCCACGTAAATAGACTATGCATGATGTCAAATAAACTAAAAAACTTTTTAACAGGCAGATCGCTGGATAAATCAGCAAGCCCGGATTGGGCAAAATAGTGTCGCCAACACTGTGAAATGTCGGATTATTGCCTGGCTCTTATGGTGTTTTTTCCTTGATAAGAAGTCCCTTTCGGACTTATACTTCGTTGGTTTTGCGCAATCGACTTATTGCGCGGCCCGATGTCTGAAAATGGTGTCATATGGTTAGCCGCGAATGGGTCCTGAAACGCAATTGTTCGATATCACCGCGTCAGCTCGCGATGGCATACGCCGGTTTGAGTGGAGCGTCGCTCATCGTGGCATCGTTCTTTGCCTGGCACGGGGCGTGGTATGTCCTCGGCTTCTCTGTCGCGGAGCTGTCGGCAGTGGGCTTGGCATTTCTGCATGTTGGCCGTCATGCAACCGACCGCGAGCGCATCGCCCTCATCGACGACTGTCTCATCGTCGAATTGATACAGGCCGAAAAGTCGCGGGAGTTCAGGCTGAATCCGCGTTGGACACGCATCGAGCCGCCTGGCGCGTATGGCGCACTGATTGCCCTGCAGGAGCGCGGTGTGCGGGTCGAAGTCGGGCGATTCCTGACGCAATTGAAGCGGCACGAGTTAGCGCAGGAACTGAAGCGCTCGCTGGTGTGAAGTCGTAAAACAAAATTCTTAATTTGGGCTTTTGAGGAAAACATGAAATACGCGAAGCGCCTTCAACCATTGATGCTGGGTGCATCGCTTCTGACGGCCGGTTTGCCGTCATGGGCGGTCAACAACAGTCAAGGTGGTCCAGCAGTCCTCCAGCTGAATTTTCAGCAACCTGTGACGCAGATCGCGCACGAAATTTATTCGCTGCATACGTGGATGTTGATCATCTGCCTGGTGATTTTCCTGGCGGTATTCGGCGTGATGTTCTATTCGATCCTCAAGCACCGCAAGTCGCTCGGTCACAAATCCGCATCGTTCCATGAAAGCACCGCCGTCGAGATTGCCTGGACCGTAGTGCCGTTCCTGATCGTCATCGGCATGGCGCTGCCAGCCACCAAGACCGTGGTCGCAATGAAAGACACGTCCAATGCCGATATCACCATCAAGGCCACCGGCATGCAGTGGAAGTGGGGCTATGACTACCTCAATGGCGAAGGCAAGGGCATTTCCTTCCTGTCCAACCTGGCCACGCCGCGCGAGCAGATTACCGACAGCACCAAGGTCAAGGGCGACAATTATCTGATCGAAGTCGACAATCCAATGGTCGTGCCGGTCAACAAGAAAATCCGAATCGTCACCACCGCCAACGACGTGATCCATGCGTGGATGATTCCTGCGTTCGGCGTCAAGCAGGATGCGATTCCGGGCTTCGTGCGCGATACCTGGTTCAAAGCGGAAAAAATCGGTACTTATCGCGGTCAGTGCGCGGAGCTATGCGGCAAGGAACACGCGTTCATGCCGATCGTGGTCAATGTCGTCAGTGACGAGGACTACAAAAAATGGGTAGACGGCGAGCAAAAGAAAATGGCGTCGTTGGCAGACGATCCGAACAAGACCTGGACCGTCGATGAACTCAAGCAGCGCGGTGACAAAGTCTACGCCGCCAATTGCATCGCCTGCCATCAGGCGAACGGCAAGGGTGTGCCGGGCGCGTTCCCCGCACTGGACGGATCGGCGGTCGTGATGGGTCCGAAGCCGGCGCAAATCGACATCCTTCTCAACGGCAAGAACGCGATGCCGCCATGGAAAGGCGTACTGTCCGATACCGATATCGCTGCGGTTATCACTTATACCCGCAACAGCTGGTCCAACAAGGCCCCGGAAAACATTGTTCAACCAGCAGAAGTTCTGGCTGCGCGCAAGTAATTGAAATAGGAGATTGAGATGAGCACTACTGTCGATCACGCACACGGTCATTCTCACGACGCGCATGACCATGATCATGGACATCCGCACGGATGGCGCCGC
>JACMQD010000438.1 GCA_014377155.1 Herminiimonas sp. | reverse complement strand
GCATTCATGCTGCATTTCGACGGCAAAAACGTCTCGGCTTTCGATGGACGAGAGACGGCTCCGGCATCGGTCGACGAACATCTGTTCCAGGACGCGGATGGCAGAGCATTACCGTTTTTTACGGCGGCAGTCGGCGGTCGTGCGGTCGGCGCGCCCGGAGTGCTGCGCATGCTGGCGATGGCCTATGCCCGTCGTGGAAAACTACCCTGGAAAGCATTGTTCGCACCGGCCATCGCGTTGTCCGAAACCGGATTTCCCATCAGCCCCCGGCTCGCCCGGCTGATCGCCGGCGATCGCTACCTGCGTCACGATCCGGAAGCTGCGGCTTATTTTTTCGATTCCTCCGGCCGGCCCTGGAAAGCCGGTCATCTATTGCGCAATCCGGCGTTGGCGGTGGTCTTGCGCAAGATCGCCGCGCAGGGGGTGGACGCTTTTTATACCGGTCCCCTCGCTGCGGCAATCGTATCGAAAGTCGCAGGAGATGCAGCCAATCCAGGCAGTTTGACACTGAGCGATCTCAACGGCTATCAGGCCCGCGTGCGCGAGCCGTTGTGCACAGACTATCGTCGCTGGCGGGTTTGCGGCATGCCACCGCCATCCTCCGGCGGTATCGCGATCGGCCAACTGCTAGGCATCCTGGCCAATACGGAGATAGCGAATATGGCACCGACCGTCAACGATAAAATTCTTCCCACGGTCGACGGGATGCATCTGGTAACCGAAGCCGAACGGCTGGCGTATGCGGATCGCGCGCGCTATGTCGCGGACACGGATTTTGTCGCGCTGCCTGGTGGAAATGCCGATGCGCTGCTGGACAAAAACTATCTTCTGGCACGATCGCATTTGATCGGTACGCGCTCCCTCGGTGTCGCACCGTCGGGCATACCGCCAGCCACCAAGCTCGCTTATGGCATCGACAAGTCTCCTGAATATCATGGAACGACCCACTTTTCGATCGTCGATCGGTACGGCAATGCCCTTGCCATGACGTCGTCGATCGAGAACAGTTTTGGCTCCCGCCTCATGGTCGGTGGATTTCTGCTCAACAATCAGCTGACCGATTTTTCTTTCGAATCCTCCGATCCGCAGGGGCCGATCGCTAATCGCATTCAACCCGGCAAACGTCCGCGTAGCGCCATGTCGCCGACGCTGGTATTCGACCGTGCCACCGGCGAGCCGGTCCTTATCATCGGGTCGCCGGGTGGCGCCGCCATCATTACCTATGTTGCAAAAGTATTGATCGGCGTGCTGGATTGGCATCTCCACCTGCAGCAGGCGATCGATCTGCCTAATTTCGGTAGTCGAAACGGGCCGACCGAACTCGAGCGCGACCGATTTCCGGCAAATATCGTGGAAAATCTTCAGGAGCGCGGTCATGTTGTTCGCCTGACCGATCAAACCTCCGGGCTGCATGGAATCATGCGTATCGGTCGCGGCCGCGAGGGCGCCTGGGTCGGCGCGGCCGATCCGCGGCGCGAAGGCTCTGCCGCCGGACAATAAATTCGACTGTCGCGGAATTGTTGTTTTTTGATGGCATTAAGTAATGCTTTCGAGCATCTTTTGATCGGCAATGTTACGCTGAAGGAATGGAGATGCCGTCTGTTCCTGCTGTCGATCCACCTCTCAAGACCGGTCTGGTTCTCACCGGTGGTGGCGCGCGTGCGGCCTACCAGGTGGGGGTCTTGAAAGCAGTTGCGTTGATTCTCGCAGACCAGGGATGGGAGCCCGATGTCAATCCCTACGACATCATCTGCGGCACTTCTGCCGGCGCGATCAATGCCACAGCACTGGCCTGCCATGCGGATCAATTTAACAAGGGATTGAACCAGGTTGTGCAGATATGGGAAAATTTCAGGGTCGAACAGGTCTATCGTGCCGATTCTCTGGGCGTGCTGCGCTCGGGCGCGCGCTGGTTGTCGTTGCTTTCCTTTGGGTGGATGCTGCGGAAATGGCGAGCGAATCCGCCCAATGCTTTGCTCGACAATTCGCCGCTCAATACCTTGTTGAACCGCACGTTGAATTTTCCGCGTCTGGATGCTGCGTTGCATGACGGGAAGCTGCACGCACTGGCCGTGACCGCTTCGTCTTACACCGCAGGCCGGCACATTACCTTCTACCAGAGCGAAGCTGTTGTCGATCCGTGGATCAGGACGCAAAGATTGTCCGTTCAGGGACAGATCGGCGTCGAACATCTCCTGGCGTCATCGGCCATTCCACTGATTTTTCCGGCCATGCCTATTTACTGTAACGGTCGACGGGAATATTTTGGCGATGGCTCGATGCGTCAATTGGCACCGATTTCTCCGGCCATCCACCTAGGTGCGCAAAAAGTCATGGTGATAGGAGCGGGCCGACTGACCGAACCTGAACAAATGAGCGACGCTCCAGCCCAATATCCCAGTCTCGCACAGATTGCAGGCCACGCGATGTCGAGTATCTTTCTCGATAGCCTGGCCGTCGATATCGAGAGAATGAACCGCATCAATCTGACGCTGTCCTATTTGACCGAAGAACAGAAGGCGCGCACGCCTTTGCGTCCGATCGAGATGCTGATCATTGCCCCGTCCGAACGGCTCGACGAGATCGCCAGCAGACACGTCGATAGCCTGCCCGCACCAATCAGGATGATTCTCGGCAGCATCGGTGCTACTGAAGTACGGGGCGCGGCACTAGCGTCTTATCTCCTGTTCGAGTCGTCCTACACTGGAGAGTTGATTCAGCTGGGTGTCAAGGATGCACTGGCGCGGCGCGAGGACGTAATCAGATTTTTTGGCGCACCACATTGCCACCGGACACGGCCCGCGCCGAAAGACGCCTTTGCATCGGACAAGATGCATCACGAGGGGAATGGTGTCCGCAAGGCGGCGGTCGGCACATTTCCACATATTCGCCAACAAGCCGAGCTGTTTTAAGTTGCCTCCAGTGCGCTACCGGTGCCAATGACCTTCGCGCTCATACCTGCCGCCGCGGCCGTATCCTGGCTGGTAACCGTAGAGTCGTGGCTCGCGATTCCAATAGTAGGGCTGTGGCACATTCGAATAATAGACAGGCGGCGTCACATACACCTCACGTGACTGGTAGTACACAGGCCCCTGCTCTACGTACACGGGTTGCTGCACGCTGTACACCGGTGCCGGCTGCGCATAGACCGGTGCCGGGTAACCATAATAGGCCGGATAGACGACACCTGGCGAACCCACGTTGACCGACCAGTGGACATTATCCCTGGCCGATGCCAAAGGCGCTGCCAGCAGCAGCGCTACGGCGGCGACGCTGGCATAGGCAGAGGCAATGAAATTTTTGTTCACGTTATTCTCCTGTTGATCAATGTAGATCGCAAATGTCGGTCATTCATCACGCTTTATTAAATTTATGGCACGGACGGAACGGACGTGGTTGACTCCTATCGATCTCCATCGGCAACCTCAATTAGACCCCCAATCGACGTCTAAAGCGAGTCCGCCTTGGAAATCGCCGCGTAAAAACTGCAACAATTTGTTTCCATGAGAACAAGATTTAGTAGTTCGTGTTTCCCATATTTCGCAGCAGGGCAAAGCATGGTGCCGGCCGAAAATATCGGATTTGAGGAAAGCTCATATTTCGGTTCGTCCGGGATTACGGGTTGATTCGTTCATCACAACAAGTTACCCTGTCAGCCTGCAATTAAATTTAATTGCCAAATAATTAACCATAGTATCGTCTACCGGTCGGGAATCAGGGTGAGTGGCAAATTTTTCAGGCAAGTTTGCCTTCAGGTTTTCTTTGTTTTAGCGACAATCGGGTGGGCAGATGCGGCCAACGCGCGTCAGTTTGAGTCCAGCGGTGCCTATCTTTTGCCTGTTTCGATGGCAACCGTGGCCCTCGGCGATTTGCCATTTGATGCACAACAGACCATTGCGCGGATTCGGAAAGGCGGCCCGTATCCTTATCGAAAAGATGGTGCCGTATTCGGTAACTATGAGCGGTTGCTGCCGGTCAGGCCACGCGGCCATTACCATGAATTTACTGTAGCGTCTCCTGTAAAACGGAACCGCGGAGCGCAACGGATAATAGTAGGGGGCATGCTTGAATCGCCCCATGAGTTTTATTACACTGCGGACCATTATGCAACCTTCATACGGATTATCGAGTAGCACCCAGCCTAATTCCCG
>JACMQD010000437.1 GCA_014377155.1 Herminiimonas sp. | reverse complement strand
GACGGTGAATTCACCAAATATCTTCGGTGTCGAATCAGGCCAATATCGTGGTGGCCGCAGCCAGCCAAAGTCGCTCGCTTGCGCCACATTGACGATAGCGCCAATTTTTTCCTGCAAGATGCAGCGATAAAAGTCTTCTATCTGGTCGGCCGTGTGTGGCAGGATCGTGGCAATGCCGTAATCTTTGCCGCCGAGTTGGATGCGGTTGGCATGGATCGGGCGCGGTGGCGACGCATTACGTAGAAAAATGATGTTTTGTCGTGATGGATAGATGTGATTTAAGTCGACATTCCAGTGCGCCGCATCGGCCCCGCTGAAAGCGTAGTCACGGTAGCCAGACTGTTCTACCCTGGCATTGAGTAACTGGAACGGCGTTTCAGGACGTACTGCGCATGCAGGCGATAGCAAGAGTGGCGGCGTTGCATCAAAGATTATTTTGGCGCTGTCGATAAGTGTCATGTGGGTTGCTGAAATAGCCGCTGCATGGACAGCCCGATTTTGTGTGGCTGCGATCAGTTCCGGCTTCCGCCTGTCAGCGACATCCCATGGATTTACACTGTGGCTCGACCGGACACGTCATCATCAGTGGCAACGATGCACCAAATAGATCCATTTATTTGCATTGAAAAAACAATGTCGCAAAAAATCGGTGACGACGCACAACGAGTGTCGGAGGCTGCTGGCCTTAATTTTGCCGGGGGATGGAGGTTTTGGAATCAGCATTTACTGATAACAAGCTAATTGCGTGGTCCCGCCATCAGGAATCGAACCTGAATTTTACGCTTAGGAGGCATATGTTCTATCCGTTGAACTATGGCGAGACGCTGGGTGCGAAACCGGACCGAATCCGGTGCACGACCGAGATTATAGCTGACAGTGCTACTTGAAACGCCAGTTGTGGTCGACAGATAGGTACAATGCGGACTTCATCTCATTAACTGGCTACGCGAAATCATCCGTACGCCGTCAGACATCAGGCATTTATGGCAGTCATTTCCCTTTCCAATGCGCAATTGGCGTTCGGCCATGTCGCGCTGCTGGATCACGCAGAGTTTTCCATCGAATCGAGCGAGCGCGTTGGCCTGATCGGCCGTAACGGCACCGGTAAATCGTCGCTTCTCAAAACATTGACCGGCAAGTTCAAGCTGGATGACGGCTTGCTCGTTATGCAACAAGGCATCAAAATCGCGTATGTCGATCAAGAGCCACATTTTGATCCCGACATGTCGGTGTTCGATGCGGTGGCATCGGGCATGGGCGACATGCATGCGCTGTTGCAGGAATACGATGCACTGACAGGCCAGTTCGGCGGTGATGACGACGATGCCCTCATGGAGCGCATGCACGAGATCCAGACCAAGCTCGATGCAGCCGATGCCTGGAATCTGAACAACCGGGTCGAAACCACGCTCGACCGCCTCAACCTCAACAAGGACAACTTGATGGGGACGCTGTCGGGCGGCATGCAAAAGCGCGTGGCCCTGGCTTGTGCACTGGTGAGCGCGCCCGACGTGCTGCTGCTCGATGAGCCGACCAACCATCTCGACTTCACATCGATCATGTGGCTGGAAAGTTTGTTGCGCGACTATAAGGGCAGTGTCCTGTTTATTACGCATGATCGCAGTTTCCTCGATAACGTGGCCACCCGCATCATCGAACTCGATCGCGGACGTCTACTGTCGTTTCCGGGTAATTTTTCTGCTTACCAGACACGCAAGGCCGAACAGCTCGAAATCGAAGAAGTCGAAAACGCCAAGTTCGACAAATTTCTGGCCCAGGAAGAGATTTGGATACGCAAGGGCGTGCAGGCCCGGCGCACGCGTGACGAAGGCCGCGTCCGGCGCCTCGAAGCCTTGCGCATGACACGCAGTGTACGGCGTGACCAGCAGGGTCAGGTCAAGCTCGATGTGTCAGCCGGCGATCGCTCCGGCAAGATCGTGGCCGAGCTGACGGACGTGTACAAGAGCTACGGCGACAAGGTCATTGTCAGCAACTTTACCGCCACCATCCTGCGCGGCGACAAAGTAGGTTTGATCGGCGCGAACGGTGCCGGCAAGACCACTTTGCTGAAAATGATTCTCGGCGAAGAATCGCCGGACACCGGCAAGGTGCGCCTCGGCACCAAATTGCAAGTGGCCTATTTCGATCAGATGCGCGCCCAGCTCGATGAAGAAGCCAGTCTGGCCGACACCATTGCACCGGGTAGCGACTGGGTCGAAATCAATGGCCAGCGCAAGCACGTGATGACCTATCTTAACGACTTCCTGTTCGCACCGGAACGCGCCCGATCGCCGGTCAAGTCATTGTCGGGCGGCGAGCGCAACCGGCTGTTGCTGGCGCGCTTGTTCGCCAAGCCGGCCAATGTACTGGTGCTCGATGAGCCGACCAATGACCTCGACATCGATACCCTCGAGCTGCTTGAAGAATTGCTCGAAGAATACACCGGTACGGTCTTTCTGGTCAGCCATGACCGTACCTTCCTTGATAACGTCGTCACCCAAGTCATTGCAGCAGAGGGCGATGGCCTGTGGCGCGAATACATTGGCGGCTATTCTGACTGGGAGCGTGTGCGACCTACGGCCGCGCAGCTTGCTTCCGCCAAGGCGATCGTCAAGGTCGAGACCAAGGAAGTACCGGTTGTCGCACCAAAGCAAAAGAAGTTGAGCTACAAGGAACAGCGCGAGCTGGAAGCGTTGCCGGTGCTGATTGCGGAACTGGAGGCCGAACAAAAAGCGATTTCGGCAAAACTTACGCATCCGGATCTGTACAAAGAGAGCAAAGCGGAAGCGCAGCGCCTGAATCAACGCTTTGCCGAACTCGACGCCTTGTTGCTTGAGAGTCTGGAAAAATGGGAAGTGATCGAGGCGCGCGCCAAGGCGTGATCGCCTTCTGGCGTGCATTCCTTAGCGCCGGCCGCCTCGTGTGAGGTCAATTCAGGCGCCGGCTGGCGCCGCGCAGTTCGGGCAATCGACTGCGCAGCACCGCTGCGTCGGCCGCATACGGCCGCTGCGCCAGATACGCCTCGAGGTCCCCTAGCGCGGCTTGTGGACATTCGAGGCTAGCATAGGCCAGTCCGCG
>JACMQD010000436.1 GCA_014377155.1 Herminiimonas sp. | reverse complement strand
TCATGGCTGAACGATTGGTTCATGGCGGGTCAATGGAGGAGCTGCCTCACCCCGCTCGCGTTCAAGCGTCGCGAAGTGCTGCAGCGGGCCAACGACTTCATCAAGAGTGCCCGCAATGGCTGATTTTATGCCAAGCTAACGGCTATCGATTTGGCTTGATGCGTTGCCTTGACTACTCGACGGTGACATTCACTCCTGCATCATGGGCCTGCTGATCCGCATGATAAGAACTGCGTACCATGGCACCCACGGCGGCGTGCACGAAGCCCATCTTGTAGGCTTCCGTTTCGAACATCTTGAAGGTGTCCGGATGCACGTAGCGACGCACCGGCAGATGGTCGCCCGACGGCATCAGGTATTGCCCGATCGTTAGCATGTCGACATGATGGGTGCGCAGGTCGCGCATGACTTGCAGGATTTCGTCATCGGTTTCGCCGAGTCCGACCATGATGCCCGACTTGGTCGGCGTATGCGGATGCAGCTCCTTGAAGCGGCTCAGCAGATTCAGCGAATAGTCGTAATCGGAGCCCGGGCGCGCTTCCTTGTACAAGCGCGGTACCGTTTCGAGGTTATGGTTCATCACATCCGGCGGTGCAGATTTCAGAATTTCCAGCGCACGATCCATGCGGCCGCGGAAATCCGGCGTCAGGATTTCGATCCGGGTCGCTGGCGACAGCTCGCGCACGCGGCGGATGCAATCGGCGAAATGGCCGGCACCACCATCGCGCAGGTCGTCGCGGTCGACCGAAGTGATGACGACGTAATTGAGCTTGAGTGCGGCAATGGTGCGGGCCAGGTTTTCTGGTTCATTGGCGTCCAGCGGATCAGGGCGGCCATGGCCGACATCGCAAAACGGGCAACGCCGGGTGCATTTGTCGCCCATGATCATGAACGTGGCGGTGCCCTTGCCGAAGCATTCGCCGATATTCGGGCAGCTGGCTTCTTCACAGACCGTGACCAGCTTATTTTCGCGCAGGATGTTCTTGATTTCGTAGAAACGGGTCGTCGGCGATGCCGCCTTGACGCGAATCCAGTCCGGCTTCTTAAGCCGCTCCGCCGGAACGATTTTGATCGGGATACGGATCGTCTTGGCCGCACCTTTCTGTTTTTCGTTCGGATTGTAAAGCGGTACGGGCGTAATGTCGGTTGTCATGGCTGGTGGCAGGTTAGGGGCGATGTCGGTGCGGTCGGTTCGTAGGAATCAAATCTGGCTGGCAACATTAGCGAGCGCGTGTATCAGTTTCAGGGCCAATGCAGATTGCAGCTCGGGCAGTGCGGCATCGACGCCCAGTGTGCGCATGTCTACGGTTACCAGCCCTTCCTGGCCGCACGGATTGATCCAGGAAAACGGCGTCAGGTCCATCGCCACGTTCAGCGACACACCATGATAGGTGCAGCCGTTGCCGCGTATTTTCAAGCCGAGAGCAGCGATTTTTGCGCCTTCCCAGCGCCCTTGCGACACATAAATCCCAGGCGCGCCGGCCTTGCGCTGGGTTGCCAGATTATACGCTGCCAGCGTATCGATCACCGATTGCTCGATCGTGTGGACGAATTCGCGTGCGAACAGTCGCGCACCGGCATGGCGCCGCCGCAGATCCATCAGCAGGTAGATGACCACCTGGCCGGGGCCATGGTAGGTGACTTCGCCGCCGCGATCGGTCTGAATGACGGGTATTGTGTGTGCATCGAGCACATGGGCCAAGTCGGCACCGAGGCCGAGCGTGAAGACGGGCGGGTGTTCGACGATCCATAATTCGTCTGCACTGGCCGCGTCGCGCGCAGCGGTGAACGCGCGCATGGCGTCGAAGCTGACTGAAAACGGTTCGACGCCGCGCTGTCGGATGATCGGCAAGGTAAGGTTGGCGGGCGCTGCAGGCATGGCGGCAAGTGTACCGAACTTTGCCTGCAGTTGTCGAAATTTTAACTGACCCGCGCGCTCCGAGGGTGAAGCAGGCCGTACGCCAGCGTCCGCACGTTTGCAGCCGACAGCCGGAACGGATGCGCGCGCATCGCCGGCAATGAAACGCGGCTGTCGAGGACATCGGCTTCGATCACGACCAAGCGGCCAGGCACCACCGTTACCGACTGGCCTGCCCTGAGCCAATAGTCCTGGCGCGATCCTTCGATTGTGATCCATACCTTGCCGCACTCCACGCGCACAATTTGTTCGCGATCCGATACGCCTGACACAACGTTCCCGGCCGCGATTCTCAAGGATTGTTTTGCGAATAAATTTTGCATGACGTTATACTCCTGTAGGGATGTCGATCGGCTTGATCTCGCTGTCAGGTTGTTTGTTTGACTGCCGATGAGAGAAGTGTAGTCTTCGCACGGTACAAGGCTAAACGATATAAATTCCACTCTCTTGTTAGGTAAATTCACATAAGAACGCATGGCAGATTTTCGCAAACTTCCTAACCTGACCGCCCTGCGTGCTTTCGAGGCGGCAGCGCGGCATCAGAATTTTTCACGCGCAGCCGACGAAATCCATGTCACGCACGGCGCCATCAGCCATCAGGTACGCGCGCTCGAAGAGGAGTTGGGCGTCCAATTGTTTACGCGGTCGGGCAAGCGGCTGACGCTGACGGAAAATGGTCATCAGTTCGCGCTGGCGTTGCGCAAGAGCCTGATGGATATTGCGCTGGCCACCGATGCCGTAAAGACCGACGCGGCACACCGCCGGCTGACGATCTCGTCCCTGACGTCGTTTGCGGCGCGCTGGCTGTCGCCACGCCTGGGGCGCTTCATCGAGCAATATCCCGATATCGAGGTGCGTCTGCAGTCGAGTACGCATCTGACGGACTTTGCGCGCGAAGAGGTCGATGTGGCATTGCGTTTCGGCAGCGGCAATTACCCCGGCCTGGCTGAGGAACTGCTGATGGATGATTACTACTATCCAGTGGCCAGTCCGCATTTTAATCGTGGCGATTTGCCGGCGACGCCGCAAGACCTGGTGCGCGGCGCGTTGCTGCGCTGTGACATGGAACCCTGGCTGCCCTGGTTTCGGGTCGCACAGGTGCACTTGCCGGAACCGACTGCGGGTATTGTTTATGAGGATTCAACCATGCTGATCCGGGCGGCGATCGACGGCCAGGGCATTGCATTGGTGCGTCATGCGATGGCGGCGTCCGACGTGCAGGCGGGTGAGCTGGTGCGGCTGTTCGAGGCAACCGTGAAATGCCCGTCGTCGTATTATTTCGTGTGTCCGCCGGCCACGATGCAAAAATCGCAGGTCAAGGCTTTTCGTAACTGGTTGTTTCTCGAGGTCGACAAATGGAAAGCCGCCGATGCCGGTGGCGCGGGTGGCATTACGCGCGCTACAGTACGATCTTGACCATTGGATGGGAAGTCAGTGCGCGATACAGATCATCGAGCTGCTGGCGACTGGTGGCGCGCACCGTGACCGTGAGTCCCAGGTAATTACCGTTGGCAGATGGCCGCATTTCGATCGTCTCCGGTTCGAAGGCCGGGTCGAACTGCAGCACCAGTTCCACGATCGTCTGGGCGAATGCATCATGCCTTGGTCCCATGATCTTGATGGGAAACTCACTGGGATAGACGATCAGGCTTTCGGTCGGTTCGGTCATGGTCGTAGGTCGCGGTGACGCCCCGCAATAACGGGACGAGGAGTGTTGGAAATGGTCGTCAGGCAGCTTTGGCTGCTTGATAGGCGTCGTACAATGCTGCATAAATGGGGCCGGGCTTGCCGTTTCCAATAGCTTTTCCATCGATGCTCACGACAGCGAGCACCTCCTTCGTCGCCGACGACAGTAGCACTTCATCGGCGGCGAATACTTCATCGCGGGTAATGCGGCGTGCCTCGATCGGAATCTTGCCAGCCGCGCACAATTCTTCGATCAGACCGTAGCGGATTCCTTCCAGAATCAGGTTGTCCTTGGGCGGGCCGGCGAGTGTCCCATCCTTGACGATCCAGACGTTCGATGACGACGCTTCGGTCAGAAATCCATCGCGGAACTGGATCGATTCGACTGCCTCGTGTTCCACCGCATTTTGCGCCGCCAGTACGTTGCCGAGCAACGAAATCGACTTGATTTCACAGCGCAGCCAGCGCTTGTCTTCCATTGACACGCAGGGTACGCCGGAGACGCGCAAGGCCTTCGTTGGCAACGTAATCGGATTGGTCATGATGAAGACCGTCGGCGTCGTGTCTTTCGGGAACGCATGGCCACGCTTGGCCACGCCGCGCGTAATCTGCAGATAGACCATCTGGTCGTCGGCCTCATGCGCATCCACCACTTTTTTGATAAGCGCCATCCATGCATCCTTGTCATAAGGATTGGCAATCTGAATCGCAGCCAGGCTACGAAACAGGCGTGCCATATGCTGCTCGGCGCGGAACATTTTGCGATGATAGATCGGGATGACTTCATAGATGCCATCACCGAATATGAAGCCGCGGTCCAGCACCGGAATGCGGGCTTCGGATAGAGGCGTCATATCGCCGTTGAGATAGACGAGGGGGTCGTTCATGGGATTTCCTATGACGTGAAGATAAGCAATTCTCACACAGACGCAAGCAATGTTTATGCAAAATCCGCATGAGAAATGACTGACAGTTTGCTCCCCGCCAAGCCCTGTCCAAAATGTTATTTAAAAGTTATGCAATGTCGTAAAGTGTGCATATACGGACTTCATTGCTTTGAAGATTTCAGGGGGCGATGGCAGTTTTTTTAGACCAGACAGGAGTGGGGATTATGGCAAACATCAAACCGTCATGTAACGGAATCGATCGAAAATCACGGCGTGAAGGAGTTCGGTGATGGCTAAGTGTGTCGCTATTATCGGCGCAGGCGGACATGCGGCAGTGGTTGCCAGCACGCTACTTGCCAACGGCATCGAAATTAACGGATTCTATGCGGATGCGCCGTCCAGCTGGGGCGGTACGATTCTGGGGATACCGATTATCGGCCCGATCAGCGAAATTACGAGCGCAAAATGCTCGCACGGTTTTATTGCGATAGGCGACAACGCCGCACGCAAGCGACTGTCGCTTGAAATCGATATGGACTGGATCAGTGTGGTTCATCCTTTTTCCTGGGTCCATCCCGAAGTCATCCTCGGTGCGGGCACTATTGTTTGCGCAGGTGCAATTGTCCAACCTGGTGCGCGAATCGGGGCGCACGTGATTCTTAACACCAAGGCAAGTGTCGATCATCATTGTCGCGTCGGGGACTATGCGCATATCGCGGTGGCGCATCTGGCTGGCGGCGCATCGATCGAAGAAGGGGTGTTCATGGCGCTGGGATGTACCGTACTGCCGAAGATTAACGTGGGCGCATGGGCTACCGTCGGCGCCGGTGCGCTCGTTACCAAGAATGTCGCCTCGAACACAACGGTGGTCGGTATGCCGGCACGGGCACTTGGCGGAACACGCTAAGCCGGCCTCACACGGCTAGCGTCAGCCGAAAAGCAAGAAGCCCTCGTTCTGAACTGACTCCCTAAAGTTTGAGGTCGGTTCAGGTCGAGGGCTTCTTGCTTGCCCAGACCTATTCAGGCCAGTCTTATTTCACCCACAAGCGCATCGAATCCCAAGCCCGACCGAAAATACTGGCCTGGTTGACCTGCTCCAACGCCAGTACCGGCAATTCGACGATGACCTTGTTATCGGCCATCAGCTTCATGGTGCCGACCTTGCTGTTCTGCGCAATCGGCGCGACCAACGGATCATTGCGCTGCAGTGCGGGCTTCATTTTGCCGGCCACGCCTTTCGGGATCGTGACCCAGACATCATGGTTGAAACCGATCTTGACCTGGTTCTGCGAGCCTTTCCAGACTTGCGGCGACTCGATGGCTTGCCCTTTGTCATACAGCTTGACGGTATCGAAATTCTGAAAGCCCCAGTTCAGCAGTTTCTGGCTTTCCTGCGACCGTACCTGATCCGACGTGGTGCCGAGTACCACCGAAATCAGCCGCCGTTCGCCCGACCCGTTGGGACGCTTGGCTGTCGCGATAAGGCAATATCCGGCAGAGGCGGTATGGCCGGTTTTCATGCCGTCGACCGTCGGATCGAGCCATAGCAGGCGATTGCGGTTAGGTTGCTTGATCTTGTTGTAAGTAAAACTTTTGGTGGAATAAATCTTGTAGAACTCGGGATGGTCGGCGACCAGGCGTGCTGCCAGTACCGACAAATCCTGTGCAGTCGAAAAGTTATCGGGACTTGGCAAGCCATGTGAATTGGCGAAACGGGTTGATTTCAGCCCCATCTGTTCAGCCTGGCGGTTCATCAGCGCCACGAACGCTTCCTCTGTGCCGGCGACTGCTTCGGCCAGCGCCACCGATGCATCATTTCCTGACTGCACG
>JACMQD010000435.1 GCA_014377155.1 Herminiimonas sp. | reverse complement strand
AGATCCATTGCCCGATTTTTGCGCGCAGCGCATCAGGGGTATAAGGTTTCGCCAGATAGTCATCCATGCCCGCGTCTTTGCAGCGCTCTTCATAGCCGGTGGTGGCACTCGCGGTCAGTGGAATAATCGGCAAGCGTGCTCTCTGCTGCGCTACCTCGAACAAGCGATACTGACGGGTTGCTTCATAGCCGTCCATCTCCGGCATCATGCAATCCATCAACACCAGATCAAATCGATCGCGTTGCAGGATGTCGATGGCTTCGACGCCGTTGACGACACTGGTAACCTGACACCCTATTTTCTTCAACAGAATTTGCGCCAGCCGCCGGTTGGCTTCACCGTCCTCGACAAGCAGGACGGCAATCGATTTTTCCACCGCTTGCGATACCACCGGCACTACTATCGTCGACGGCGCGGCTACTACCGGCGCCAAGGCGATTTCGCATTTTATGTCGAACATGAAGGTCGAGCCCACACCCGGCTTGCTGACAATGGAGACACCGCCCTTCATCCTTGTAACGAGACCCTTGCTGATCGCCAGCCCCAGCCCGGTACCGCCGTATTTTCGGGTGATTGAACTGTCGGCTTGGGTAAATGCCTGAAACAGATTTTTTTGCGATGCGTCGTCAATTCCGATGCCTGTGTCGCGCACCGCAAACTTCAGCCGTATCCAACCCGGTCGCGTCTTCGTGGTGTCGTCGACGGTGACGGTGATACTCACCTCGCCTGCCGCAGTGAACTTGATGGCATTGCCGATCAGGTTGGCGAGTACCTGCTGAAGTCGCACAGGATCGCCCTTGATCATGTACGGCACAGCGCCGGCGACATCGGTATGAAGCGCCAGACCTTTTGTGCGCGCGCTCTCACGATATAAATTAGCGACGTTGGCGACGATCTGGTGGGGATCGAAGGCGACATGTTCGAGTTCCAGATGGCCGGATTCTATCTTCGAAAAGTCCAGAATTTCATCAATGATGACGAGCAGACTGCGACCGGCGTCGTGCACGGTAGTCGCATATTCTTTCTGGTCGGCGTCGAGTGGTGTCTCCAGCATCAGGCCTGACATGCCAAGAATTGCGTTCATCGGCGTGCGAATTTCATGGCTCATGTTCGCCAGGAAGTTCGACTTGGCGCGATTGGATTCTTCCGCCAACTGTTTGAGGATCAGCAGACTGTCGAGGTCGGTTTCGCGTTGTCGCAGAATTCGTACCAGCAGAAAGGATGAAATTAGCAGTGCCAGAATACTGCCGGCGGTGACCATCCCGATCAGTGAAGCCGATTGGTACCAGCCGGCGAGATACACGTCGTCGTTAATGGTCACGTTGACGATCAGCGGATATTTGTCCACCAGACGCGAGGCGCCCATGCGCGCACTGGTTTGATTGTCACGCGCAAAGCGTGGCGCATCCGTGATCATTACGGCGTTTTTCTGTTTCATCTGCTCGATGATCTGATAGGTCGTGCCGGTCCGGTTGGCTTTTCCAAGCAACTCTTCTCTTTGAGGCCACCGTGCCAGCAACACGAAATCACGGCGGTACAGATTGAGTGAGGCGTTCTCGTCAAGGCTGATGCGCTTATAAAAGTCGGTAATAAATTCGCAGGAAATCCCGATCAGAACCATGCCGATGAATTTACCCTGCGTGCCATTGAGCCGACGGCTGATGTAAAACACCCATTTGCCGTTACCTTTGTTCCGTACCGGCGCGCTAATGAAATCGCCCAGATTCGGATCATCGCGTCGTGCCTGAAAATAATCGCGATCCGACAAATTGATCGGCGGTGCGGGAAAGGAGCGCGTGAAATTAATGACTTCGCCATTGCTGGCGACAATCGTTGCGACATCGATTTGCGGTACGCTGCCGGTTCGGTCGCGCAGCATGCGATTAATTTCTTCGGTACCTGCCAGCGAACGCAACGCGGCAGCATCGTGAATGCCCGCATCGCGCACACGATCCGTGATGCCATCGAGCACCAACCTCGACGAGTTCATCATTTGCGACGTGCTCTCGGCCAGATTCAGTGACAGGTTGTCCATCTGCCGGCGCCAATCGTCGATTGCCTGCTGTCTCAGTACCCACACCGATATTCCCGCCGCACCCGAAATGATGGCAACCAGCACGATGCAAACGACAAGGCCGATGCGGCTCGCTCGGATGGTATTCAAATTCATGCGAAAATCCTTTGAACCGGTTGAACGGGTGCGAGTGGATGATCGGAAATCAACGGTGCTCGAATCCGGGATGGCTATAAATGCGCGATGTAATGCTGCATTTCGCGGTTGACCTGTTGCAGCTCTGTCAGGATGCGCGCCAGCCGCTGTTTGTCGCACACGCACTCCTTGCGACTGCATTCTTCTTCGATTGCAAACAGCATAGCGGTTAAAGTGTTCGCACCGAGCGGGCCGACCGTCCCTTTGAGCGAATGACTCTGATAACCCATTTGTACAATGTTACCGGCCTGCGCTGCACTAGTCAGATGGGCTAAGCATTCGGTGCTTTCACGCACAAAAATTTCCGCCAGCTCCAGAAAGACTTCGCGATCGCCACCCACGGTATCGAGCAGCAACGCTGGCTTGCAATGCGTATAAATCATTGTATTCATGATGTCGTCTCTTTCAATAGTGCGTTTAATATTGAGCCGGAGTTGGCGTGCGCGGCACGGCGAATCCGGGATCAGCCATTGAGTGCCGCGTGCGTCGCCGCTACCTTCAGGTGCGGCGCCAGTCGTGCAAGCTCCTGATCCAGCGCATCGAGTAATCTGACAATCCGCTCGGACCGACTGGTACGTGATTCATGGTCGATTTCCACTGCAAGCTGTTGTGCCGGCACTGCCTTGAAGTTCCCGAGCAGGCCCATCATCGCGTGCGCATCGCGTTGCAACGCTTCGAAGTCCGCGCCGTGCCAGGCCTGCCGCATGATCACCATCTGCCGCGGAGCCTCATCGAGAAAATGGGCCGCGATCAAGCCGACCACTTCCTGGTCGGACTGCGCGAGGGCCGCAGCATAATCGAAGTCGCTCTCCGATGCCGCCCTGACGGGTATCGCTTCAGGCCGTTCCGACAACGCCGCGTGGTCGATTTTCGGCACGCTGCCAGGCATATCGCGTGGCGAATATTTTTTTAGTATTTTCGAAAACATTTCGGATTTGAAGGGCTTCGATAAATAGTCGTCCATGCCGCCGGCAATGCATTTTTCCCGGTCGCCTTCCAACGCATTGGCGGTCATCGCAATAATCACGATTTTGGGTGCGCCGTTTTTCTCGCGTTCACGGATGATGGCGGTCGCATCGAACCCACCCATCAGCGGCATTTGCAGATCCATCAAAATCAGATCGAAGCCGCCTTTTTCGTGCAGTTCCAGGGCTTCTAGCCCGTTGTTGGCGATCTGCGTACGATGCCCCCATTTGCCCAGCAGGGCCAATGCCAGTCGTTGGTTGAGCATGTTGTCTTCGGCCAGCAAAATCGACAGCGGTCGGGCTGATTCACGAATCGAATGGCGCGTTATGATCGGCACATCGCCGGCGCCACTGCGGCCGCGATCCAAGACACTGCACACGGCGTTATAGATTTCTTCGCGGCCGGCAGGCTTGAGCAGATAGGCCTGAATACCCAATTCCCGACATTTTTGCGCATCGCCCGGCATGCCGCTTGAAGACAGCATGATGATCGGAACGTCTTTGTAATGTTCAAGCTGCGCAAGCGCCTTCGCGGTTTCGAACCCGTTCAAACCAGGCATGGCGTAATCCATGATGATGCAGTCGACCGGCCGCGTCTCATCCTTGCAGTAGACCAGCGCGTCGTCGCCGGAGCGCTGTACGATCGCCACCGCCTCCCAGCGTTCGAACATCTCGCTCAGGATCGCCAGGTTGGTATGGTTGTCATCGACGAGAAGGATACTGCGCCCGGCCAGCGATACCGGACGATCCGGTGCGATATCGCGGGAGGTGTCCGTATCCACCGCGAAGTCTATGGTGACCGTGAATCTGCTGCCCTGACCTACCTCGCTGTCGACCGATAGTTCGCCGCCCATCATCGTCACTAACCGTTTGGTGATTGAGAGACCCAGACCGGTGCCGCCGAACCGGCGCGTGGTCGAGCCGTCTTCCTGTTCGAAGGCTTCGAACATACGGCTTTGCTTCTCGCGCGGGATGCCGATGCCGGTGTCGGACACGCTGATCTGGAGCTGTGCGAATCCTGCGACAATCTGCAGCAGGCGCACCCGCACCACGATTTCGCCGGACGGCGTGAACTTGATCGCATTGCCGACCAAATTGTTCAATATTTGCCGTAGCCGGCCCGGATCGCCCAACAGGTGGCGCGGCATATCCGCATCGAGATCGAGCGCCAGTTCGAGGCCGGTTTGCTGGGCGCTCAGGGCATGCGTGCGCAAGGTGTCAGGGACTAAACGATTGAAGTCGAACGGAATCGTTTCGAGGGTCATCTTCCCCGCTTCGATCTTGGAAAAATCCAGGATGTCGTTGATAATTTCCAGCAACGCATCGGCCGACGCCTT
>JACMQD010000434.1 GCA_014377155.1 Herminiimonas sp. | reverse complement strand
GAGCCTAGCAGCGACGTGATCCAGGTAATAGGTAAATATTTGCGCAGACCACCCATGTTGCGAATGTCCTGATCGTGATGCATGCTGATGATGACCGCGCCGGCGGCGAGAAACAACAGTGCCTTGAAGAACGCATGTGTCATCAGGTGAAACACCGCGACCGAATAGGCAGAGGCACCGAGCGCCACCGTCATGTAGCCGAGTTGCGACAACGTCGAGTAAGCGACCACGCGTTTGATGTCATTCTGGATGATGCCGAGAAATCCCATGAATAGCGCGGTGATCGAACCGATCACCAGCACGAACGACAGTGCCGTGTCCGACAACTCGAACAGCGGCGACATGCGCGCCACCATGAAGATGCCCGCTGTGACCATTGTCGCAGCATGGATCAGCGCTGAAATCGGCGTCGGACCTTCCATCGAATCCGGCAGCCACACATGCAACGGGAACTGCGCCGACTTGCCCATCGCGCCGATGAACAGGCAAATACAGGCGACCGTCAACAGCATCCAATCAGTGCCCGGCAAGGTCAGTAACGCCAATGCGTCTTTTTTGGCGAATACTTCTGCGTAATTCATCGAGCCGGCATAGGCCAGCAGCAAGCCGATGCCGAGGATGAAGCCGAAATCGCCGACCCGGTTGACCAGAAAGGCTTTCATGTTGGCGAAGATCGCCGTCGGCCGCGTATACCAGAAACCGATCAGCAGATACGACACCAGTCCGACCGCTTCCCAGCCAAAAAACAACTGCAGGAAATTGTTGCTCATGACCAGCATCAACATCGAGAACGTAAATAGCGAAATATAGGAAAAGAAGCGGTTGTAGCCGTCGTCATCGGCCATGTAGCCGATCGTGTAGATATGCACCATCAACGACACGAAAGTGACGACGCACATCATCATCGCCGTCAGGCTGTCGACCAGAAAGCCGATTTCCATCTTGAGCGTACCGACCGTCATCCAGTGATAAAGCGTGCCGCTGTACGACGCGCCATCCATCACCGCCAGCAGGGTCTGCACCGAAATGATGAAAGCGATCAGCACGCCGAGGATGGTCACGGTATGCGAAGTCTTGCGTCCGACCAGATTACCGAAAAACTTGGTGCCTAGCAGTCCCGCGATTGCAGAACCGACCAAAGGCGCCAGTGGAACGGCCAGAAGGAGGTTAGGGTTGAGTTGCCCCGCCATGATGAACCTTATCGTCTATTTTTATTGATGATGTCGTGTTGCGCTGCCGCTCGACGATTACCCTTTGAGGCTGTCCAGGTCTTCCACGTTGATGGTGTCCAGATTGCGGAACATCACGACGAGAATAGCGAGTCCGATCGCGGATTCCGCCGCGGCCACAGTCAGGATGAAGAATACGAAAATCTGTCCGGCGGCATCGCCGAGGTAATGCGAAAACGCGATGAAATTCATGTTCACTGCCAGCAGCATCAATTCGACGGCCATCAGCAGGACGATAATGTTTTTACGGTTAAGGAAAATGCCGACGATTGAAATCGCAAACAGGATCGCGCCGAGAACCAGGTAATGTGCGAGCGTTAAGGCCACGGTGTCCTCTTATTTGGGTTCTGGGGAAGAAGCGGCAACGGATGCGGCGCCATCAGCGCGCTCGGATACCGATTGCATCTTGACAATGCGTACCCGGTCCTTGGCCTTGACCTTGACCGCATCTGCCGGATCGAAATATTTGCTGTCCTTACGCCGGCGCATGGTCAGCGCCACCGCTGCGACGATCGCCACCAGCAATATCACCGCAGCGACCTCAAACGCATAGACATATTGCGTGTAGATCAGCTTGCCGAGGAATTTGGTGTTGCCGATGTTGGCCGCCGCTGCCGGCACGATGGGTTCGGGCGACCAGAAATTCCGGAACAGCACGGCCGACATTTCCAGCACGATCACCGCACCGATGATGGTCGCGAACGGCAGGTAAGACCAGAATCCTTCGCGCATCTTGTTGATGTTAATGTCCAACATCATCACGACGAACAGGAATAGCACCATGACCGCGCCGACATAGACCAGGACCAGCACGATGGCCAGGAATTCGGCTTTGAGCAGCAGCCAGATCGCGGCGGCGGAAAAAAATGCCAGCACCAGAAACAGTGCCGCATGTACCGGATTGCGGTCGGTAATCACGCGCAGCGACGCGATCACCAGGATCAGCGAGAACGCGTAGAACAAGACAGTTTTAAATTCCATGATCAACCAGAAATATCGGCAAGCGGATGCGCCGCACAAAAGGGCGGCGCAGTGCGGTCCGGGTTAAATAAATCAGCGATATGCCGCATCCGCTGCGCGCGCTGCGGCAATCTCGTTTTCATACCGGTCACCGACGGCTAGCAGCATTTCCTTGGTGTAGTACAGGTCACCCCGTTTTTCACCGTGGTATTCGAGAATGTGGGTCTCGACGATCGAATCGACCGGGCAAGACTCTTCGCAAAAACCGCAGAAGATACACTTGGTGAGGTCGATGTCGTAGCGCGTCGTGCGGCGGCTGCCGTCATCGCGCTGCTCTGACTCGATTGTGATCGCCATGGCCGGGCACACCGCTTCGCACAGCTTGCAGGCGATGCAGCGTTCTTCGCCATTCGGATAGCGACGCAGCGCATGAAGGCCGCGAAAACGCGGTGACTGCGGCGTCTTTTCTTCGGGGAACTGGACGGTGATCTTCCGTGCAAACATGTAGCGGCCTGTCAGCGCCAAACCCTTGAAGATTTCGCGCAACATCAGGCTACTGAAAAAATCCTTGATGGCTTCCATTGTGGTCTAAGCCTCTCTCTTACTTCCAAATATTCCAGGGCGACAGTACCCAGCCGGCGACAAATACCAGATACACCAGTGTCAGTGGAATGAACACTTTCCAGCCCAGACGCATGATCTGGTCATAGCGATAACGCGGCAGTGAAGCACGTACCCAGACGAAAATAGACACGACCAGAAAGGTCTTGATACCAAGCCAGATCCAGCCCGGGATGAACGCGAACAACCAGCCGATGACCGGCACCTGGGCACCGATCGGCGCATTCCAGCCGCCCAGGAAAAGCAGCGACGCCAGCACCGAAATCAGAATCATGTTGGCATATTCAGCCAGGAAAAACATCGCGAACGACATACCCGAATATTCGACCATATGACCGGCGACGATTTCCGACTCGCCTTCGACGACGTCGAACGGATGACGGTTGGTTTCGGCGATGCCCGAAATCACATACACAAAAAACATCGGCAGCAACGGCAACCAGTTCCAGGACAGGAAATTAAGACCCATGCCGGAAAAATAACCACGCGTCTGCATCAGCACGATATCGGTGAGATTGAGACTGCCCGAAACGATCAGCACGATAACGAGCACGAAGCCCATGGCGATTTCGTACGAGATCATTTGCGCCGAGGCGCGCATCGCGCCGATGAAGGCGTACTTCGAGTTCGACGCCCAACCGGCGATGATGATGCCGTACACTTCGATCGACGTGATCGCCATCGCGAACAACAGGCCGGCATTGATGTTGGCAAGCGCTTGCTCAGGGCCGAACGGGATCACCACCCATGCTGCCAGCGCCGGCATGATCGTCATGATCGGTGCAATGACGAACAGGACCTTGTTGGCTTTCGCCGGGATGATGATTTCCTTGAGCAGCAGCTTGAGGGCGTCGGCAATCGGTTGCAACAGACCGGCCGGACCAACGCGGTTGGGGCCGATGCGCACATGCATCCAGCCGATCATCTTGCGTTCCCACAGCGTCAGGTAAGCGACGCAGCCCATGATCGGTAACACCATACCGATGATCTTCGCCAGGTTCCAGACCAGCGGCCAGATGAAACCGAATGTTGCATTACCCTGCGCGTGGACCGATACCAGAAACTGATCCATCACGCTTTCTCCACGACGAGTGACCCAAACATGCCGCCCAGTCCGATGGTCGCGCCATGGGCAGTGGCCACGCGTACGACATTATCGGGCAGCGAGGCGACAATACGGGCAGCAAGCACGACACTGCCTTCGCCCTGGGTTATCTTGACCATGTCGTCACTAGCAATCCCGAGCCTTGCGGCGAGCGCCGTCGAGATGCCGGCTTGCGGTGTTTGTGCATCGGTGGTCTGTTGCAACGGCAGAGAACGGCGAACGATAGCGTCGGTCGAGTAGATCGGCACGTCGCTGATTCGCTCCAGCGTCGATGACACCCCGCCCACGGCCGCCTGCGGCACCAGATCGGCAAAATTGTTCAGGCGCGCGCTCAGTTCCAATTCGGCCACTGCGGTTGTACCCAGCACTTCGCTGCGTACCGCTTCCGACGTATCGTAATCGAAGCCGGTCAAGCCGAGCAAGTTGCCCAGTACGCGCAACACTTTCCATGCCGGACGGGCTTCGCCGAGCGGCTTGACGGTACCATTGAAACTTTGCGCCCGGCCTTCACAATTTACGAAGGTACCACCGCCCTCCAGAGAGGACGCGATTGGCAACAGGACATCGGCGTACGCCATGCTGTGCTTGAATGCCGACATGGCCACGACCATCTCGGCTTGCGCCAGCGCGGTACGTGCGATCTGCGGATCGGCGCAGTCGAATTCCGGCTCGGCATGCAGCAAGACATACGCTTTGCGGGGCTGGGTGAGCAGCTGCACCGCATTGGCGCCCTTGCCGATCGCATCGGCGAAATAGCCACCGACCGTGTTGGCGCCGTCGGTCAGATAGCCGAACCGCGCGCCGGTATTTTCTGCGATCCATTGTGCCGCTGCATGCAGTTGCGATGCCTGTGGATGCTGTGCGGCGGCGTTACCCAGCAATACGGCACCAGGCTCACCGGACAACAGGCTGGTCGCAATCTGTTTCGCTTCGGCCGAGGCTTCGATCTGGTCGAAGCCGGCGGGCGCCGCGATCGACTTGGCCGATGCCACGGCAACGATGATTTCGCTCAGCGCGGCCAGCCATGCAGACGGCGCCTTGATCATCTTGTTGGCAACCGGCATCAGCAGGTCATCATCCGACGCATGCAAGAGGCTGATCTTGGCGCCCTGCTTGACCGAGACGCGCAAGCGAGCGGCCAGCAGGGGATGGTCCTTGCGCAGAAACGAGCCGATGACGAAGGCCCGCTTGAGTTCGCCGAATTCGGCAATCGACATGCCCAGCCACGGCGTAACCTTGCCGTCGAGCGCGAAATCGCTTTGGCGCAGGCGGTAGTCGATGTTTTCAGATCCCAGTCCGCGCACGACTTTTTGCAGCAGCGACATTTCTTCCAGCGTCGCCATAGGCGTTGCCAGCGCGGCGATCGCGTCTGCACCATGTTCATGGCGAATATTACGCAGTCCGTGCGCGACGTATTCCAGCGCGGTTTGCCAGTCGACTTCCTGCCATTGACCATCTTGCTTGATCATAGGCCGGGTAAGGCGTTCTTCGCTGTGCAACCCTTCGTAGGAAAACCGGTCCTTGTCCGAGATCCAGCATTCGTTGATCGCGTCATTTTCCAACGGCAGGACACGCATGACCTTGCCGCCTTTAACCTGCACGATGAGGTTGCTGCCGAGGCCATCATGCGGGCTGACGGATTTGCGACGCGACAATTCCCAGGTGCGGGCACTGTAGCGGAAAGGCTTCGATGTCAGCGCGCCGACCGGGCACAGGTCGATCATGTTGCCGGACAATTCGGAATCGACGGTCTTACCGACGAAAGCGGTAATTTCCGCATGTTCGCCACGGTTCAACATCCCGAATTCCATGACGCCCGCCACTTCCTGGCCGAACCGTACGCAACGCGTGCAGTGGATACAACGCGCCATCTCTCGCATCGAGATCAGGGGACCGACTTCTTTTGGGACAACGACACGTTTTTCTTCTGCGTAGCGCGAGGACGATGAACCGTAACCGACCGCCAGATCCTGCAACTGACATTCACCACCCTGATCGCAGATTGGGCAATCGAGCGGATGATTGATGAGCAAAAATTCCATCACGCCTTTTTGGGCTTTGATGGCTTTGTCGCTGTTCGAGCGCACGATCATGCCGGCAGATACCGGTGTGGCGCAGGCAGGCAACGGCTTGGGCGCTTTTTCGACTTCGACCAGGCACATGCGGCAGTTGGCCGCGATAGATAATTTCTTGTGATAACAAAAATGCGGAATGTAGGTGCCGAGCTTGTTAGCGGCGTCCATCACCATGCTGCCTTCTTGTACTTCGACCTTCTTACCGTCTATTTCAATTTCAACCATGGCTCGACTTTTTTGCGTAGGACGACAGCGCAGGCGCTTCGTCAGACCTTGCTCGATTAAACGTAAGCAGGCACCAGACAGTGCTTGTGCTCGATGTGGTATTCAAATTCTTCGCGATAATTCTTGATGAATGCCCGCACGGGCATCGCTGCCGCATCGCCAAGCGCGCAAATCGTGCGACCCTGGATATTGTCGGCAATCGAATTCAGCAAGTCGAGGTCGTCGACGCGACCCTGGCCATGCTCGATGCGGTGGATCATGCGGTACAGCCAGCCGGTGCCTTCGCGGCATGGCGTGCATTGGCCGCAGGATTCTTCGAAATAGAAGTACGACAGCCGCAGCAGCGACTTCACCATACAACGCGTTTCGTCCATCACGATCACCGCGCCCGAACCCAGCATCGATCCGGCTTTGGCGATCGAATCGTAGTCCATGTCGGTGGCCATCATGACATCGCCCGTCAGCACCGGCATGGACGAGCCTCCGGGAATCACAGCCTTGATCTTTTTGCCGCCGCGCATTCCGCCGGCGAGTTCCAGCAGCGTTGCAAACGGCGTGCCGAGCGGCACTTCGTAATTGCCTGGCTTCTCGATATCGCCCGACATCGAGAAAATCTTGGTGCCACCGTTGTTCGGCTTGCCCAATGCCGCATACGCCTCACCACCCATTTGAAATACGAACGGTACGGCAGCGAAGGTTTCGGTATTGTTGATCGTGGTCGGCTTGCCATACAGACCGAAGCTGGCCGGGAAAGGCGGCTTGAAGCGCGGCTGACCCTTCTTGCCTTCGAGTGACTCCAGCAACGCTGTTTCTTCACCGCAGATATAAGCGCCGAAACCGTGGAATCCGTGCAACTGGAACGTGAACTCGCTGCCCATGATCTTGTCACCAAGAAAGCCTTCAGCGCGGGCTTCGTCGAGTGCTTCTTCGAAGCGATCGTAGTCGGCCCAGATCTCACCGTGAATGTAGTTGTAACCTACCGTGATACCCATCGCATAGGCAGCAATCGCCATGCCTTCGATCAGCGCATGCGGATTGTAGCGAATGATGTCGCGATCCTTGAACGTACCGGGCTCGCCTTCGTCAGTATTGCAAACCAAATATTTTTGACCTGGAAACTGGCGCGGCATGAAACTCCATTTAAGGCCGGTCGGAAAACCCGCACCGCCTCGTCCGCGCAATGAGGATGCCTTCATTTCGGCAATCACTTGCTCCGGTGTGATCTTGTCGTTCAGGATGCGTTTGAGCGCTTCGTAGCCCCCCCGCTTGACGTAATCGGCAAGATGCCAGTTCTGACCATCGAGACCGGCCAGGATTAGTGGCTTGATGTGGCGTGTGTGCAGACTAGTCATTTCTTGAGCTCCTCTACCAGCGCATCGATCTTGTCGTCGGACATCCAGCTACACATGCGCTTATTATTGATGAGCATCACCGGCGCGTCGCCGCAAGCCCCCATGCATTCGCCTTCGACCAGCGTGAACTGATCATCGGCTGTGGTTTGTCGATAATCGATACCGAGCTTCTGTTTCAGGTAGTGCGCCGCTTTTTCACCGCCCGATAGCGCACAAGGCAAATTCGTGCAGACCGAAATCTTGAACTTGCCGACCGGCGTAGTGTGATACATGTTGTAGAACGTCGCGACTTCCTGCACGGCGATTGCGGGCATGCCGAGGTAATCGGCAATTTCCTGTTGAACCTCTGGCGGCAGCCAGCGGGTTTCGTCCTGCGCGATGGCGAGCGCCGCCATCACCGCCGACTGTTTTTGGTCGGCAGGAAATTTCGCAACTTCGCGATCGATTTTTTTATACGCTTGCTCAGATAACAGCATTTTTATGCCTCAAATACCAACACGCTGAAACAGCGGTCAACTTAGCGATCAATTTCGCCAAACACGATGTCCTGGGTGCCGATGATCGTGACTGCATCGGCAATCATGTGGCCCTTGGCCATTTCATCCAGCGCTTGCAAATGCGGAAAGCCCGGCGCCCGAATCTTCAGTCGGTACGGTTTGTTGGCACCATCTGAAATCAGATAGATGCCGAACTCGCCCTTCGGATGCTCGACCGCTGCGTAGGCTTCGCCGACCGGCACGTGAAAGCCTTCCGTAAAGAGCTTGAAGTGATGGATCAGCTCTTCCATGTTCGACTTCATGCTGACACGCGACGGTGGTGCCACCTTGTGATTGTCGGTCATTACCGGACCGGGGTTATTTCTCAACCATTCGACGCATTGCTTGATAAGTCGATTTGACTGGCGCATTTCTTCCACGCGCACTAGATAACGGTCATAGCAATCACCGTTGACACCGACCGGAATGTCGAAATCAAGCAGGTCATAGACTTCGTACGGCTGCTTTTTACGCAGATCCCACTCGACGCCGGAACCACGCAACATCGGACCGGTGAAGCCCATCGCCTTGGCGCGCTCGGGCGATACCACGCCGATGCCCACCAACCGCTGTTTCCAGATACGGTTATCGGTCAAAAGGGTTTCGTATTCGTCGACATAACGAGGGAAGCGATTGGTGAAATCCTCGATGAAATCGAGCAAAGAACCCTGGCGGTTCTCATTGAGCTGCTTGATTGCCTTGGCATTACGCAAAATGGACGCCTTGTGCTGCGGCATGGTATCCGGCAGATCACGGTAGACACCGCCTGGGCGATAATAGGCAGCATGCAAGCGCGCGCCCGACACGGCTTCGTAGCAGTCCATCAAATCTTCGCGCTCGCGGAACGCATACAAAAACACACCCATCGCGCCCACGTCCAGTGCATGCGCGCCCAGCCAGAGCAAGTGGTTAAGCAAACGCGTGATTTCATCGAACATGACGCGGATATACTGCGCGCGCAACGGCACTTCGACGCCCATGAGCTTCTCGATGCTCATCACATACGCATGCTCGTTGCACATCATCGACACATAGTCGAGTCGGTCCATGTACGGGACCGATTGCAGGTAAGTCTTTTGCTCGGCCAGTTTTTCGGTACCGCGATGCAGCAGGCCGATGTGCGGATCGGCGCGCTGGATGACCTCGCCATCGAGCTCAAGCACCAGGCGCAGTACACCATGGGCAGCAGGATGCTGAGGACCGAAGTTGAGTGTGTAGTTTTTAATCTCAGCCATTATTTCATCCCGTATTTTTCTTCGCGAATCACGCGCGGCACCACTTCTCGCGGTTCGATCGTGACGGGTTGATAGATGACGCGCTTTTGCTCGGGGTCGTAACGCATCTCGACGTAACCCGACACCGGGAAATCCTTGCGAAACGGATGCCCGATGAAGCCGTAGTCGGTGAGGATACGACGCAAGTCGTTATGCCCTTCGAACAAAATCCCGAAGAAGTCGAACGCCTCGCGCTCGTACCAGTTCGCCGTCGACCAGATATCGGTTAGCGACGCCAATACCGGCAGCTCGTCGTCAGGCGCGAATACACGTACCCGCAAACGCCAGTTATGACTCAAAGACAGCAGATGCGAAACCGCGGCGAAGCGTGGGCCTTCCCATGCGCCGTCGCCGTATTCCGAATAGTCGACGCCACACAAGTCGATCAGCTCGTCGAAACGCAGATCGGCATGGTCACGCAGCACACGCATCGATGACAGGTAGTTTGCCGCCTTGATGACGACCGTGATTTCACCAAGCGCACTGGAGAGACTTTGGACATGATCACCCAGCGCATTGCGCACAGCGGCTTCGAGAACCTCAAGTTTAGTGGTCATGGGTTAGCGAGCAATCGTGTTGGTGCGCTTGATCTTGTTTTGCAACTGCATGATGCCGTACAAAAGCGCTTCGGCCGTCGGCGGACAACCGGGGACGTAGATATCGACCGGCACGATGCGGTCACAGCCACGCACCACCGAATACGAGTAATGGTAATAGCCGCCGCCGTTGGCGCAGGTACCCATCGAGATCACCCAACGCGGCTCCGCCATCTGGTCGTAGACCTTGCGTAGCGCCGGCGCCATCTTGTTGCACAGCGTGCCAGCCACGATCATCACGTCAGACTGTCGCGGAGACGGTCGAAACACGACGCCGAACCGATCCATGTCATAACGCGATGCACCAGCATGCATCATTTCGACTGCACAGCAGGCCAGGCCAAACGTCATCGGCCACATTGAGCCAGTGCGCGTCCAGTTGATCAGCTTGTCGGCTGTGGTCGTTACGAAACCTTCATTCAATACGCCTTCGATTGCCATGGCTTACTCCCAGTCAAGGGCACCTTTCTTCCAGATGTACCAGAATCCCACCGCAAACTCGGCGATGAACATCAACATCGTTACGAAACCGGGCCATCCGAGATCACGCATTGCAACGCCCCACGGGAAGAAGAATGCGGTTTCGAGATCGAACAAAATGAACAGGATCGCGACGAGGTAGTAGCGTACATCGAATTTCATGCGCGCGTCTTCGAACGCCTCAAAGCCGCATTCGTACGGTGAATTTTTTTGAATGTCAGGCTTGAACGGTGCCAGAACACGCCCCAGTAATTGCGGAACGATACCTACACCGATGCCGACCAGGATAAACAGTAATACGGGGAAATAATTTTCGAGGTTCACGATTGGGCGCCGTATGCTGAACAGTTAGATGAAAGATTTCCCACATTATGTATCGAGAATAGCGGCGGGTCCGTCGAAGGCTAAGACGACGCACTTCCCGGTGGCTACCGCGCAATTCGCGTCTTATCAGCGCCTCGCCAGCATTGGGCCAGGACACGCTGGACAACTTCGGATCGAACGGCAAGTTCTCGATAAAAAGCCAGCTCGGGTACTCCCTTGCTGGCTTTGTATTCTGGTGCCGACGGCGAGACTCGAACTCGCAAAGCTTTACGCCACTACCCCCTCAAGATAGCGTGTCTACCAGTTTCACCACGTCGGCTTAGAGCGCTATTTTAACCTGAAATGCCTGTTGTGTTCAATGCTCAATTGCAGCAAAACAAAGGATAAACAGATGATTAGCATTATTTCGGAATCTGACTTGCCTGCCCTGAAGCATTTGCCGGTGCTACCGGCGCCGCCGGCGCTGCCGATGGTGCTGTCGTAGGCACTGTCGTAGGTGCAGTTACCGGCGCTGCTGGCGTCGGCGTAGCGCCCGCAGGGACCGGCACGCCTGGAGTCGTGGTCGATAGCGGTGCGGCTGGAACCGTCGGCACCGGCGCGACGGGCAAATTATCCATCACGCCGCCGGTGGCGGCAGTACGATGATTACCGAAAAAAGCCAAGGCGAGCGTCGCGCCGAAAAATATCGCCGCCGCAAAACCGGTCGATTTCGACAGGAAGTTCGACGATCCGGTTGCACCGAACAGGCTGCCGGAAGCGCCAGAGCCGAAGGCCGCGCCCATGTCGGCACCCTTGCCATGCTGCAGCAGCACAAGGCCGATGATGGTCAAGGCAGACAGCACCTGAATAACGACAATGATGGTGACCATAGTATTCATTTCTTTATTTCCAATCGGGGTTAAATCTGTAAATGCGCATTAAATCAAATCATTGGCACGCAGCGGCGATGGCAAGAAAATCTTCTGCCTTGAGTGCCGCACCGCCGATCAGGCCGCCATCGATATCGGGCATCGATAACAACTGCCTTGCATTGTCGGGTTTCATGCTGCCGCCGTACAAAATTTGAATCTTTTCCGCTGCTTCGGAATTTTTCACTGCAAGCCGCGCGCGCAGCGCCGCATGGACTTTCTGTGCCATTTCCGCAGTCGCGGTTTTTCCGGTACCGATCGCCCAGACCGGTTCGTAGGCAATAACGATCCGCGCAAGATCCGCCTCGGCAACCGCTGCCAAAACAGCGTCGAGCTGGCAACCCGTCACCGTGTCGGTTTGCCCTGATTCGCGCTGCTCGAGCGTTTCGCCAACGCAGACGATCGGCGTCAGGTTCACCGCCAACGCACGAACGACTTTCGTGGCAACGTGCTCATCGGACTCTGCATGGTAAGCACGCCGTTCCGAGTGGCCCACCAGCACATACCGGCAACCGAATTCCGTCAGCATCGAGGCCGATACTTCGCCGGTAAATGCGCCGGATTCGTGACACGACAGGTCTTGCGCGCCCCAGGAAACCGCACTGCCTACCAGATCAGACTGAGTCGACGAAAGATACGGAAACGGCACGCAGACCGCAACATCGAACGCCCCCTGCACCGGCAGCCCGGCCTTGACTCCTGCGAGCAAGAGGCGATTGGCTGCGAGCGAGCCATTCATTTTCCAGTTTCCGGCGATAAGTTTGCGGCGCATACATACCTATTATTAAATAACCCGTTATTTTAACGCGCTGCGGCAAAGACGGTCAAACCGGGAGATCAAATAGGCCAGTGGTCGTGGCCTTTCACTGCACGGGCGTCAGGCAACTTGCAGCATTATCTTGCCGACATGCGTACTCGACTCCATCAAAGCATGCGCTTGTGCTGCCTGTTCCAGTGGAAAGGTTTGGTAAATGACGGGCTTGATCGCACCGGACTCGAGTAGCGGCCATATCTTTTGCTTCAGATTCGCCACGATCGCGGTCTTGAACTCGATCGAGCGCGGCCGTAGCGTCGATCCGGTCATCGTCAGCCTGCGCCGCAACAGCTGGCCCAGGTCGACCGTAGTACTGATACCACCGAGCAGCGCGATGATTGCTAATCTGCCATCGTCGGCCAGGCAATCGATCTCGCGCGGGACGTAGTCACCGCCCACCATGTCGAGAATGACATCCACGCCTTTACCACCAGTCGCTGCCTTGACGATGGCAACGAAGTCTTCGGTCTTGTAGTTGATGCCACGCTCGGCGCCCAGGGTTTCGCACACACGGGCCTTGTCTTCAGAACCGGCTGTGGCAAAGACCCGGTGTCCTAATGCCACCGCCATCTGGATCGCCGTCACGCCGATACCCGACGTGCCGCCCTGCACGAGTAAAGTTTCCGAGCCGCTCAGTCGAGCACGATCAAAGACATTGCTCCATACGGTAAAGAAGGTTTCCGGAAGTGACGCGGCCTCTAGTGCCGTCAATCCCTTTGGAACAGGCAAACATTGCGCCAGCGCCGCGCTGCAATATTGCGCATAGCCACCGCCTTGCACGAGCGCGCACACCAGATCGCCTTTCTTGAAACCGCTACCGCTGAGCTCGCCGTCGACGATTTCGCCTGCGATTTCGAGGCCCGGCAAATCGGATGCGCCCGGTGGTACCGGATAGTTGCCGGTACGCTGGAATATGTCGGGACGATTGATGCCTGCCGCATGAACCTTGATCAAGACCTCGCCGGGTTTGAGAACCGGCATCGGCCGGTCGCAGGGCTGCAAGACATCCGGCGGTCCGGGGCGAGTGATTTCGATAGCACGCATGGAATGAGTCTCTAATGGTTAAAAAAGCATTGTACGGCAGCGCAACGAAGGTTGTATTCGACCGTACTTAATCCGAACATCATCGCATCGCGATCGAGCCATCCTCTGACGAAACGTACCAGGCCTGTTCTGCAACATTCGCGCTCGAGGTGGTACTAATATCGGCAATGTCTAATAACGAATTCCCCGATCGGTTCAGTGACGACTTGCGGGATGTCGCAGCGAATTATCCGTTGCACATGGAACTGGCACAGCGCCACAAGCCACGCATCCATGTGCAGGCGCCTGCTCTGCTCAATGAAAATCGGCGACCATGAAATCAATAAACCAGCTAACAAACCAATTTACCGGCCCTGCTCCCCAAGCATTTTTCCCGGAAACGGCGACAAACGTCGCTGCACCCGTGTGCGGCCTGGACGCGGTAAGTGCGTTGGGGTGCGAACATGGCATCGTCATAAGCCACCTGGCGATCCTTGCCGCACTCGCGGAAGAACTTGACATCGTATTTGCGTTTCGTCCGGTCAATCCGCTAGCGACACAGCTCATTGAACAGGGCTATCCGACCAAAGACCTCAGCATCAAGGGCAAGAGCGCTAATTGGGGCCCCATGGCAGGCTTCGTACCGGTGCTTCAGGAATTGAGCAAACTGGCCGGTAAGCCAGCGGAAATCGATAAATCGAATGCCAGCGTACAGGACTGCATTGCCGACGGACATGCCGTTGCGCAGCCTCTGACAATCGATATGGCGCGGCTCAATGCATTGCATCGGTTGGGAGTCAT
>JACMQD010000433.1 GCA_014377155.1 Herminiimonas sp. | reverse complement strand
GCGCTTGAAAAACCCAGGGGGCTGGGAGTAAATGTGATTTTGCGTCAGTTCCATGTGTATTCTCCGCTGCTGTGCTGCTCATGCTGCATGGTGTGCATTTCAACCTATCTGCCGGACGGCATTTGCCTGTCCCGCGCCACGCTCGTGTCTGGCGCAGTATAGATGACTGGAAAAATTACTGCTGACCCGGTGCCTGCTGGGCCAAACGTTCTTTCAGCACGGCGAATTCCTTGTCGAAATCCAGTGTCTTGCGCTGGGCGCTCATCGCCATCAACGCATTCGACGACCCGTCCGCGGTGGTCTTGATCCAGATCCACACCCGGCGTTCGCGGATATACAGCATCGAGAATACGCCAAGAACCAAGAAGAAGCATCCCAGGTACACCACGTTCTTGCCGGGTGAGCGGGTTACTTGCAATACCGATGCCTTGACCTCGTCGAATTCATTCAAACGCAGATAAACCGGGGCGTTGTAGAACATCGTGTCGGCCAGTGCATTAGTGGCGAGTTGTAAAAAGCGCGCATGCTTTTCATCAGGCTCGATCGCAGCCAGCCCGTCTTTCTCGCGGGCCACCTGCCACAGGTCCCACAGACTGCCATTAAGGATTTTCATGAAAATGTCGGCGGCTTTTTCCTGTTCGGCTGCGGGAATGCGCTCGATGAAACGCGATACGGCGAGGTAGCCGGCCTCCTTGTCGTTGCCGGCAAAGATCGCCATGCCTTTCGATGCCGATTCCTGCAATTGGCCGGCCAGCTTTGCTGCGTCGTCACGTGACGATGGCATCGCCTTGAGCGCGTAGCGCCGGGCGGCCAGTTCGCGCAGCGCCGGATTCTGGATCGCCGCGCGCAGGCGCATCCATTCCTCGACACTGTCGTTGTCGTCGGCCGGAATGCGCAAATAGCGGAACGGCTCGCTGGGGGTGTCGCGCATGCCGGCCAAGAATACATAAGCGCCATCGGCCAGAATCGGCTGCATGTAGTTGTGGTATTCCCGCGCCTGGCCGTTCTTGTCGCGCAGCTTATATTGCACGCTCGGGCCGACGTTCTTCAGATCCTTACTGTTGGCATTCTTGGCGGCCGATCCAAGGCGCTTGTCGAGGCCTTCGGAAAATTTCTGATTGAAGGTCCGGTCGATATTGACTGCCCGTGGATCTTGTTTCGTATCGCCGGCCGACGAACCGGCAATATTTTCGACGTTGAAAGCGCGAAACCCCGACCACTCGACCGTGTACTGGTTGCCGGCCGCCTTGCCCAGGGCGGTCGAATTACCGACCTCGCCCGCCATCGGGAACGCGTAGTTTTGCGTGCCGAGCATCGGGTAGCCCGTCAACTTGAGCTTGCTGCCGCCATCCTCGAAGCTCGACTGGTACACCGCCAGGCCCTTGTATATCAACGGTTCGTTGACCTTGATGGTGGCCGGAAAAGCCTTGCCCGTATCGTTATCGGTCACCACGACTTCGCTGGCGAACAACTTCGGCATGCCGGTCGAATAATAATCGATGACGAAGCGCTTGAGTTTGATCGAGAACGGCAACTCCTGAATCAGCACGCCGCCTTTTTGCTGAATGATCGCGGTATTACTGGTGGCGCCTTCGGGTATCAGCGTATTGGCACGGAAAGTCGGATTGCCAAGACCCAGGCGGTGCTTGGCAGGAATCTCGGCAATGATACCGTTGCCGGCAAATGGCGTCTTGTCGTAAAACCATTGCTGGAAGCGGATCGGCAATTCGGAATCGAGCAGGCCGCCGATGCAGATGATCACGATCGCCGCATGGGCAAAAATATAGCCCCATTTATTGGCCGCCCCTTGTTTGGCGGCAATCAATGTCGCCGCCTCTTTTTCAACGACCTTGACTTTGTAGCCACTGGCGGCAACGCGGTTGACCAGATCCTGGGTGAAGGCCACGCGCGCAGTCGGCACGTGCCATTCGGACTTGTGATGAAAATTGCGCAGCGATTGCTCGCGTACATTGTCGCGCCAGCTGCGCATGTCCTTAAGCATCTTGGGCGCATTGCGCGTGATGCACAGCGACGTCGACAGGACCAGAAAGCCCATGATCATCAGGAACCACCAGGCCGAATACACCGAGTACAGGCCGAGCTTGTCGAACAGCTCGAACCAGAACGGCCCGAACTGGTTGACGTAGTTCGGCATCGGCTCATTCTGCTTCATGACCGTGCCGATGACGGAAGCGATCGCCAGCAGCGACAGTAAGCTGATGGCGAAGCGCATTGATGAAATCAGCTCGACCGCATCCGCCAGCCAGCGGCGGTCTGTCCTCAGTTGCATGCCAGCAGTGCTGGTTGCGGTGTCCGATGTCATGTGCCTGTCCTCAAGCGACTTTCTGAAAGAAAAAGGGGTAGCCTCGGCCACCCCTTTTTTGCATTGCCGGTTTTGGTTGCCTGGTTGCGTTAGCGCAGCCCGGCAATGTAGTCCGAAACGGCCAGCATCTCTTCATCCGACATACGCTTCGAAATGGTTGTCATGATCGTATTGTTCTTGCGTGTGCCGTTACGAAACGCGGTCAGCTGGGCCGAGGTGTATTCCTGATGCTGTCCACCCAGCCGGGCGAACTGGGCTGGCATGCCTGCACCGTTCGGTCCGTGACAAGCGGCGCATGCCGGGACATTTTTTTCGCTGATACCGCCTCGATAGATCTTCTTGCCGAGGTCGACGGTTGCCTTGTTCTTGGCAGCGCCCGGTTTCGGTACCTGTACTTCCAGATAAGCCGCGATATTTTTCATGTCGTCGGCAGACAGCGCCTTGGCGATCGACGTCATGATCGCATTGTTGCGCTCCGGGGTACGGAAGTTGTTGAGCTGCTTGTTGATGTAGGCGTCATGCTGGCCGGCCAATTTCGGGTTTTGCGCGATGGTGGAGTTACCTGCGGCGCCGTGGCAAGCCACGCAGGCAGCGATGTTGCGGGTCGCGTCGCCGTTGGTATAGATCGCCTCACCTTTGGCAGGATCGGCTTTGACGACTTTTTGCTCTTCTGATGCATGCACTACTGCGGAGACTGCGAGCAGTGCGACGAAAAAAGATTTTGTTACTGTTAAAAACGCACGGTTCATTCACACACCCTGAGACTTGATATTGGAAATTGTGCCCTGTTGGCGGTTCTTGCCTGGCCTGTCCGGCTCTCTGGCCGCGCGCGAGCCTGATCTGCAGCGCTACAGTGCCTGCATCCGCAACAAGGTTTTCTATGCGCGGATACTTAACCCCTTATTGTACAATAGCTTTCCGGCATTTTCGCCTTCTTCACCGCATTTTCTGCTTATACTATGTCCCAACTTTGGCAAGCCCGCTTCTTCACCACGGTGAACCACCTTCGCGATTTGCCGACTACGCAAGTCCCCGAAATCGCTTTTGCCGGCCGCTCCAATGCCGGCAAATCGACCGCGATCAACATTCTATGCAATCAGAAAAAACTGGCATTCGCGTCCAAGACCCCGGGTCGCACGCAGCACATCAATTATTTCTCGATCGGCGGCGCCCAGGTCGGCCAGCACCGCAAGGATGAAACCAAGGTCGAATTAATCCGTGGCATGCTGGTGGATCTGCCGGGCTATGGCTATGCCGAAGTCTCGGGTTCGGCCAAGCTGCACTGGCAGGCGTTGCTCGGCGACTATGTGCAGCGCCGCGAGCAACTGGCTGCGCTAATATTGATCATCGATTCGCGTCGTCCTTTTACCGATCTCGATATCCAGATGCTGGAGTGGTTTGCACCGACCGGCAAACCGATCCATTGTATTCTGACCAAGGTCGACAAACTTAATCGAAACGATGCGACCAATGCACTACGGCTTGCACGTACCATTCTGGCAAGTTATGTTGACGGAAACGGGCAGCCGCTACCATTTACGGCACAACTTTTTTCCGCCCTGAAGCGAACCGGTCTCGAAGAAGCAGACCAGCATATCCTTAAACTAATGGGGCTCGATACGCCTGAAATCGATGATGCGGCAGAGCCGAATGTCAAACCCGCCGATCCGGAATAGACCGGCGTAAAAAAACCCTGGAGAAAGGGGATTATCTCCAGGGTAGTAACGCCTTATCGCTAATCAACGATAGGACCCCGCTCAGGGAGGAGAAGCGGGAGGTGCGTTAGTCACCTGCTTGTCAGATACACCTGCCGTGGGAAAGTTTCATTATTTTTCGCTCCGCCTGAGTTGGCTACCTTATTTAAAGACATCGAGATGCAGCACATCAAAAATCCTGCCCAGTTTCCCGCCCTTCGCATGCGCCGCATGCGCAAGGATGCCTTTTCGCGCGCATTGATGCGTGAAAACACGTTGACGCCCGCCGACCTGATTTATCCGGTCTTTATTTTGGACGGCGTCGATCACGCCGAAAAAGTGGCATCGATGCCTGGGGTCGAACGGATCACGATCGATCTGCTGTTGGGTGTTGCAGAAGACTGCGTCGCACTGGGCATACCCGTCATTGCCTTATTCCCGGTGATCAATGCCTCACTGAAAACCCCTGACGGCATCGAGGCATGCAATCCCGACGGTCTTGTGCCGCGCGCAGTGCGCGCCCTAAAAAGCCGCTTCCCCGAACTGGGCGTGCTCACCGATGTCGCTCTCGACCCCTACACCAGCCATGGCCAGGATGGCGTGCTCGATGCCGACGGCTTCGTGCAAAACGATGAAACCTGCGTGTTGCTGGTGCGGCAGGCACTGGTGCAGGCCGAAGCGGGCGTCGATATCGTGGCACCATCCGACATGATGGATGGCCGCATCGCTGCCATTCGCACTGCCCTCGAGGCAAACCAG
>JACMQD010000432.1 GCA_014377155.1 Herminiimonas sp. | reverse complement strand
GGGCTCCCTCTGGGACACCGTCAGAAAAACCATCGGTGTCGTCGGGGGCGTATCCTGCTGCTGTCATTTTTAATTCCATGTATGTGCCAACTTCCTTAATTAGACTGATGAAGTTGTCTCACAACAGTTTGACACAGGGGGTTTGATGTCGTGTTGTCCAAAGTCGAGGGTTCCGGAAGCCGACTTTTGCAGGCACATAAGGCGATTTTCAGCGCACTGAAAGCGAAGGCACCGGAAGATGCATCCCAATGGATGGAAAAACATATCCGCGACTTCCGCCGAGGATATGAGGCTACCGGCTTTGACTTGCAAGCCGCGATCAATCCGGAAGCTTCCCGCCAATCGGCGGCGTCAGAATCGGAAGAAAATTAAGTATGGCAGGCCACACAAGCGCGCCGTAACGCCGCAATGCGGTCCGCAACGGCGTGCAGGGCCGGTACACTATTTTGCAAACCGCTCTAACGAGCATGGCGATTCGAGTCGACACCTGCGCTCATGAAACACGCAGTTTGCGTTGGAACTGCCAATCGAGGCACGGGCCAGCGTCCGGTATTGTCGAATGCGGGCACGACAAGGTAATGCACTGCCTACTCAAACCCCGTCATTCCCGCGCGGGCGGGAATCCATAGGGAGGTGGCATTGCAAGCTCGGCATGGATTCCCCCTTGCAGGGCGCGTACAGGCTTACAAGCCTGTACCGTTACGCAGGTTGCCAGCTTCGCTGCCTGAACCCCTGCTTCACCCTGCGCGGGAATGACGGGTTGGTTGTGGAACATGTATCTTTAGTGCCCGCATTTCCACTATGTTAGTGCTCGCATTTGACATGGTGACCGTATGGCATTCGCCTATTCGATTTTGGGATTGTTTCACGTCAAGGCTGTTCCAGAAGATCTCCATCGGGTCGTGCTCCTCCCGCTTGCGCAGTTGACACAACCAAATGCCAGGATGACGCAGCCCCTTCGCTCCACTGCCGTTACAGCGGCTTCAACACTACTACGAGCTGCTCCGTCCCTTGTTGGCGCATCGCTATTTTCGGGCTTGCGCCTTTCGCTGCGCATCGCCACCGAAGGTTCCCGCAGTTCAGCGTAAGGACCCGCATCGTAGCTCCCGTTGTTTATTTGACGGGAACTACTGTGATTCTTCGGACACATTCATCCGGACGGTTCAGATGAGGCTCTTACCACGAATCGACCGCTTCACGCGGATATGCATCTGCCTGATTTTGGGGAACATGCCCACTTTAAGCACTTCTTGTCTCCCTGCTCTAAGCAGGTGATTCAATCACGCGGATCAAATTTTGGCGCATTCTATTGCGTCGCACCCCCGATTCAAAAAGAACGGTACTGCCGGTAAAGCGGCAACGATCGGGCGCGGGACCAAACAACCCGAATGACTGCTGCCTGACAGGTATGTCTGCACCAGGAGCCTTGACGCTTTTTACTACGGCCTATGCCTGTCCAACAGCGGAGGACGAATTCCGTCCCAGGGAAATGCCGCTTCGAACGCGGCAGCCGCCCTGAAAATGTCGACTTCCTGATTGATCGCCGCGACCAGTTGGAGACCAACCGGCAACTCGTCGTTGGTAAAGCCCACCGGCAAGGATGCCGCGGGCTGACCGGTCAAGTTGAATGGATAGGTGTAATACTGCCAGGAACAAACGTTACGATCGGAAAATTGCGGCGGAATGTCGAGCCCGACGTCGAAAGCCGACACTGGGAGCGTCGGTGTCAGCAACAGATCGAACGAGTTGAACAGCGTCCTGATTTTTTCCCGGAACTGGTAGCGTACGAACACCTGGCTGTAATAGTCGAGCAGGCTCAGATCGAGAGCCTTGTCGAGCATGGACGCTACTGCCGGGTCCAGCAAGTGACGCTTCGTGCGCAAGGTTTCGTTTAAACGGGTGCCTACCCCAGCATAAAATTCCGCCATCCAGCAGGCTACCGGATCGCCGCCGATTCCCTCGCTCAGATCGATGATTTCACAGCCGAGCGATTCAAATCGTTTCACTGCCAGTTCAGTTATCCGGACAACTTCTGGGTCCGGTTTCGCATAGCCAAGTGTCGGACTCCAGGCCAGGCGCATGCCTTTGATCGGCAAGTCGCATGCTTTCTGAAAATCCGGCACCTTGCCGGCCACCGAGAAGGGATCCCGTGGATCGTGTCCAGCAATAACAGACAGCAACAAAGCCGCATCGCGCACCGTACGTGCCAGCGGGCCGACATGGCCAAGCGTGGGCGTGGCGGACGCAGGAAAGACTGGCACGCGAGCAAATTGCGCCTTGATGCCGAACAGGCCCGTCAGCGAAGACGGTGCGCGTATCGAGCCGCCACCATCGGTACCCAGGGCAAATGGTGTGACCCCTGCAGCAACGCTGGCGGCAGCGCCGCAACTCGAGCCGCCGGGTGTCTTGTCGGTATTCCAGGGATTGCGGGTGATGCCGGTCAGAGGTGAGTCGCCCACAGCTTTGCAACCGAATTCACTGGTTGTGGTAGTGCCGATGATGCAGGCCCCGGCAGCTTTGATGCGAGCCACGGCCGGTGCATCAGTTTGCGCGACATTGAATTCCATCGAACGCGACCCGAACATCTGTCGGACCCCGCCGATGGCAATCAGATCTTTAACGGAAATTGGCAGGCCATGCAAGGCACCTGGCGGCTGACCCGTCTGTATTGCTTGATCGGCCCTGTAAGCGGCCTCAAGTGCCAGCTCGGGGGTACGCGTGGCAAAGCAGTTGAGATGTGACTCGCAGTCGACTTGTCGTTGCAACGCGTTGCGAACGACATCGACGGCGGACAGTTTTTTGCTCGTGATTGCATCACGCAGTGCAATGGCGCTGGAAAATTCGTATCGCATATGCTTGGCGCCTAAGATCAGATCATGCCAAGCGCACGGTCGAGTACATCCGCCTCGACAGCAACGCAAAGGGAAAAATCCTGTTTTATCCTGGCTGTGTCGAGATGCTTGCCGATAATGACCAACCGAGTTTCGGCATGCTCGTCAGGCCATTTTTCTGCATAAGCGAGCGGACTGAAGACGGTTTGCACGCCTTGCAAGATGACCGGCCGCTCGACGTTGGCAAATCGGATCAGGCCCTTAACACGGTACAGATCGGTGCCATGGTCAGCGGTCAGGCGAGCAAGAAACTGCATCATTTTCTGATAATCAAGCGGATGTTCCTCACGCATGCTGATTGCGGAAATTCCGTCAAGATGCTTCGCATGAACATGAACATGCGCATGCTTGTGTGAACCTCCATGGGTCTGTTCGTGGGTATGCTCCGTTGCGTCATCGCACATGACGCAGTGTTCCGTCGCCGCTTCGTCCACTTCTTCCTGGACGGCCCCTCCGTGATCGTCTGCGCGCAACCCGATCCATGCTGCGATGGCGGTTTCCCTGCTGTTCGGATCGAACAGGTTCAGGTCGATCAGCTGGCCAATTGGCACGACACCGTAACTGGCCGTCTCTTTTGGCGACAATGGATTGAACGCTCGGACCACAGATATGGCCTGCTGGTATTCGGTTTCGGTGGCGAGGTCGCGTTTATTGAAAATGATTTTGTCGGCCATGGCCAGCTGGCGTCGCGCTTCAGGCGAATCGGCGACCTGGGATACGACGTGCTTGACGTCGACCATGGTGATTATGGCATCGAGCCGATACGTCAGGCTCAATGACATGTCCGTATAAAAAGCCTGTGCCAGCGGAGTCGGATCGGCTAAGCCCGTCGTTTCGATGAGTATGCGGTCGAATTCTATTTTCGGTTCGATCAGTCCGGCCTTGCGCATGTAGAGCTTGTACAGCGCCTCCATCAGATCGTCCTTGCTGGAGCAGCAGATGCAACCGTTGCTCAATTCCAGCATGTCCTCGGATGTTTTGGTAATCAAGTCGCCGTCGATGCCGATATCACCAAATTCGTTGACGATGACCGCGATCTTGCCACTGTTCGGATTCGATAGTATGTGGTTGACTAACGTGGTTTTTCCGGAGCCTAGAAAACCTGTCAACAAGGTGATCGGAATACGCTGTTCGGATTGCTGAAGCTGGTTCATCGCTTGTTTCTCAATAGTGTTGAAAAGCGCCGTGGCGCAAAACCCGACTCGGGACCGCGCCGCAACGCTGGATCGGCGGCTTCAAACCCGCGTTATAAACCGGGTCGTCGCTCTGTATCGAAGAGCGACTGACAATGCCCGGTCGGTGTAACAATGCAAGTCCGATCTTGTAAGGTGTGTTTAGTCGTTCAGCACGGCCCAGGCGCGTACCGGCGATCCACTGCCTTGCTCGATCTTCAGTGGCGCGCCGTAAAACATGTATTCACCCTTGCCGACCAGCTCTTCAAGATTGACCAGCCATTCGTAGTGCGAAATGCCGCGATCGCGACAGACACGATGGCTTGGAAACAGACTGTGGGACGGCTTGTCGGTCGATGGACCTTCGACGCCATGCAACTTTGAGCCGCGATCGGCCAGCCAGTGGGTTGCTTCTGCGGTCAAGCCGCAGTTGCTCCAGACGACTTTGATATCTGGATAATGTCGTTTATGCAGGCCGGTATTGAACAGCACGATGTGGCCATCGACTTTAATGCCGGTGAGACGCTCTGCCTCTTCCAGATCGCTGACGTCGATATCGCCGAGGTCTGGAATGTGCGTCATGTCGAAGCAGACAGACTTGCCCATGAACATTTCGAGCGGCATCTGGTCCACCGACAGACCATTCGGATCGGTATGAAAAAAAGCATCAACGTGTGTCGCTATGTGATCCAGGGTGCTGATGAATGTCGTCGCGAACGTCATCGGATCGCTTGGCGTCCCGAGGCCAAAGGATTTGGTCTTTTCATGCGTCAGGTGTGGTGCGACGATGGGTCTCTGGAACATTTTGTGTGCCGGCATGTTGTCTGAAAGTGTAAGGGTCAAATCGACGATACGTTGGGTCATGCTAAATCTCCATTGAGGCGGTGGTTAAAGGCGACTATCTCTACTTTTAAAATGCTCTGGCGCAGCCCCACAGGCAGCGCCAGAGCATCTTTGATCGGATTCGATATTGGTTTGATGCGAGCATCAATGCTGCTTGCCCAGATAGGCCTCCATCACGGCCGGGTCATGCGCCAGCTGGCTCGATGCACCACTGAGCTTGACGTGACCGTTTTCCATCACGTAGGCGCGCGTTGTCACAGCCAGGGCGCGGGTGGCGATCTGCTCCACGAGCAGGATCGATAGCCCCTGCCGATTCAGCTCGACCAGAACCGGAAACAAGAAATCAAGGATTTTCGGTGCCAGGCCGAGCGACAATTCATCGATCATCAGAAGCCGCGGGCGCGACATCAGCCCGCGTGCAATAACCAGCATCTGCTGTTCGCCACCGGAAAGTGAACCTGCCAGCTGCGAGCGCCGCTCCTTCAAACGCGGGAACAGTTCGTACATGCGATCAATATCCTCACGCACGGCCCCCACGCCGTCGCGCTCGGCCTGAACATAGCCGCCCAGTATCAGGTTGTCTTCCGTACTCTGATCGGCGAAGACGAATCGACCCTCAGGCACGAGGGCGACGCCGCGCCGAACCATGTCATGCGACTGCAACCCGTGGACCGGCTCGCCAGCAAACAGGATAGTGCCCGACACCGACTTGACCACACCGGCCACCGCTTTCATGGTCGAGCTCTTGCCGGCGCCATTGGAACCGATCACGCCCACGAACTCCCCTTGCGCAACTTCAATCGAGATGCCGCGGGTGGCCTCGATATGCCCGTAGTTGACGCACAGGTTTTCGACTTTGAGCAATGGCACTGTCATACGGTTTCCTCGCTCGGTACTGTTTCGATGGTGCCGCCGGTGCCGAAATATGCTTCGATCACGGCGGGGTCGTTGCGTACCTGCTGCACCGTGCCAGACGCGATGACCTTGCCATAGTCCAGGACCGTGACATGATCTGAAATCGCCATGATCATATCGACGTGATGCTCCACCAGAAGCACCGTGATCTGGTGTGATGCAATGTTGCGGATCAGTTTCATCAGATCCTCGATTTCGCCATGCGTAAGCCCTGCCGCTGGTTCGTCCAGCAGCAGCAGGGTGGGTGACATCGCCAGTGCGCGAGCAATTTCAAGGCAGCGCTGGTGGCCGAATGGCAGGTTGCGCGCCTTCTCTTGGGCATAATCGTCGAGCCCGACATATTCCAGCAGGCGTTGCGCCTGCTGCGCGTAGCGACGCTCGTCAGCAAAAAACGATGGCAGCCGGAACAATGTGGCAAACAGGCCGCTTTGATAGCGTGAGTCGGCGCCGACCAGCACATTTTCAAGCACCGTCATATCGCCGAACAGTTCCGTATTCTGGAATGTACGTGCCAAGCCCATACGAGCGAGTTGATGACTGCCTTTTCCGGTTGCAGGCTGCCCCATGAAAGTAATCCGGCCGCTTGTCGGCTTGTAGAAGCCGGAGATGCAGTTGATGAACGTCGACTTGCCAGCACCGTTTGGACCGATGACGGAATGCACCATGCCGGATTTGAGCGATTCGCTGATCTTGTCGTTTGCAATCAAGCCACCAAACGCCATCGACAACTCATCCGTACGGAGGCAAACATCGCCCGCCTTCGCACTGGAATGCAGCAATGCGTTCGTGTCCTGATCGATGCACGGCCACGGTCGTGAACGGCGACTGACCTTCGTGCCAAACCGGCGCGTCCACAAATGGAACGTTCCGACGATACCAAACGGCATGCCGAACATGACCAGCGCCAATAGCGCTCCATAGGCAAACCGCTGCCAGGCGCCGAACGCCTGCAGGAGTTCCGGAATGAAGGTCAGCACGCCGGCTCCCAATACAGGACCGAAGATCGTACCCGACCCGCCCAAAATGACCATCAACAGAAAGCGGACGGAATCGTCGAAGCGAAAAGTATCTGGATTCACGTACCGGTTCAGGTACGCATACGCGCCACCTGCCGCACCGGCAAAGCCGGCAGCGATGACGAACGACATGAGCCGGATGACGATCGGATTAATGCCAACCGTACGCGCTGCGGTTTCACTCTGGTTCACAGCCCGCATCGCACGGCCATAGCGTGATTTGATCACGTTATAGTGGAAAATGAATGCGGCCAAAAACATTGCTACCAACAGATAGAAATAACCGTTGTCATCGAGCTTCACACCAAAAAGGGTGGCATGCGGGATGCTTGAAATACCTCCGGTGCCGCCGGTCAAGCTCTGCCATTCGATTGCGATATTTTCCACGATGATGCCGAAGGCAATGGTGATGACGGTAAGGTAGACACCGCGCACCCGTACGGTCGGATACGCAAGCAGTGCACCGAGCGCGGCAGATAGCGCGATGGCAACTGCCATACACGGAATGAAGCTCAAACCGAATTTGGTCGACAGCACTGCTACGGCATATGCGCCAACAGCGAATATGCCGGCTTGCCCCAGGCTCACCAAGCCGGTCAATCCAGTCAATATGTTCAGCCCCAATGCGACCAACGCGTAAATCAGCAGCAGCATCCAGACGCGCAACTCGTAGGAATTTGATACCAGGAGCGGCAGTGCATACAGCACGGCGGCCAAGGCCAGCACCAGCACGGGAAATCCCAGTCGCTTCAATAGTAGCTGTTTCATACTTTCGTAAACTCCTTGCGCCCGAACAGGCCTTGGGGACAGGCAAGCAGAATCAGGATCATTACGGAGAACCCGACCACTTCTCGCGCAGCCGAACTGATGTAGCCCTCGACAAATTTCTCGAGTACGCCGTAAAGTAACCCCGTGATTACAACGCCGCGGGCACTGGTAATACTGGCCATGATGGCGACGGCAAATCCTTTTAGTCCAATCAAGACACCCATGGTGGACGACACCTGGATGATCGGACCGATCAGAATTCCGGCCGCACCGCCCAGCCCTGCGGCCAGACCGAACGAGAATGCAGTCACGCGGCCGACGTTAATGCCCATCATGCCGGCAGCTGTTCGATTGAACGCAACCGCCCGCATCGCGCGGCCCAGCATCGTGCGCCGGTAGAAAATTTCCAGGCCGATTACGAACACCAGTACGAATACCGGGATGACCAGTTCCTGCACATAAATTCCCGCGCCAAACACACTGATAGGCCGGTCGACGCCAGGTGAAGGCAATGCGCGTGCGAACGACCCGAACTTGATCGTGGCGAAACTTTCGATCATGATGCCGATCGCAATCGTCGTGAGCATCCAGCCGATTGCATTCGACTCGCGGTTGAACGGACGGACTGCGAAGCGCTCGATGAGCATGCCGTAGCCAACACATATGCCGATTGCAACCGGAATGGCGATGACTTGCGGTACGCCGACATCGTTGCAGACTACCGCCAGCACCGCGCCGACCATCAGCACATCGCCGTGCGCAAAATTGACTGCCTTGCACGCAGACCACATGATGTAGAAACCCAGGGCCACCAGGCTATAGATGGCCCCGATTGAAATCCCGCTCAGTACATACTGAAGAAACGTGCTCACGTGCGCTTTCCTTTGCAAATTTCCACATTTGACGGCGACGGCCAGGCCATCTCGCGCCCGTTCAAATTACTTGTAATCTGACTGCGATTTCGGGATCAACAAACCGTTCTGCCACACCGTCAGTTTGTAGTCCTTTTGCTTGATGGCGTCATGGGCTTCTGCAGTCTTGCCGAACGCTGGATCGTAGTTTGCGACCAGGCCCTGGTACTTCACGTTAAACAGCTCATCACGTACCTTGGCGCGGTCATAGCTGCCCGCTGCCTCGATTGCCTTTGCCAGAATGTGCACCGCGTCGTATGAGTTTGCGGTGCCACTGCCCATGCGCAGTTCGGCTGGACTTTTCAGCTTGAATTTGCGTGCAATCGCGCCGTAGATCGACGCAGTTTTCGCATCCTGCTTACCCATCCAGCTAAACGTCTGGACGACGAAAACACCGTTGGCAAGCGGACCTGCAAGCTCGCCCAGGTTCCCGGCAAGGCCCCACGCGCCGGCAACCACCGGTTTGTAATTCAGCTTGTCCATGCTTCGCAGTATCTGGTTTCCCTCACGGTCCAGTGCAAACATCACGATCACTTCGGCACCAGCGGTGCGGGCTCGCATCAGTTGGGGCGTCATGTCCTGGTCACCCCAGTTGAAGGTTTCCATGGCGACCGGCTTGATACCTTTTGCCTCCAGTGCGGCCTTGACGTCGGGCGCAGCGCCATTTCCCCAGCCGGTGTTTTCATAAAACACGGCGATTTTTCTGGTTGGCGCGCGTTCCAGTGCGACAGCGCTCAAGTACTCTGCCACCCAGCGGTCTTTGGCTGACACACGAAACATCCAGTTATTGGTGCCGGTTTCATGCTCGATGATTTTTGTTCCGGCGCCCATCACGCCCATGTACGGAATCCCGATCTGTTCAATCGGTTCCCGTTGCGCCAATGCCACCCCACTGTGGTAACCACCCAGGATCGCGACACATTTGTCCGCCAACGCGATTCGGCGCACGTTGTCCACCCCTTTGGGCGGCGCCCCTGCGTCGTCATACATGATCAGTGAAAGCTTCTTGCCCAGGATGCCACCCTTGGCGTTGATTTCGTCGATCGCCACTTCGGCACCCATTTGCATCGCTGCGGCGCCAAAAGCGGCAGGCCCGGTCATGGCACCGGAAAAACCAATGCAAGACTTGCTTTCTTCCGCATGCGCGGACTGCAGGCACGTTGCCATCAACAAAGAGGTCAAAAATGCTGCGGATTTGAACATCAGAACTGGCTTATTCATCTGGACCCTCAAGGATGTTTCAATAAAGTGCGGCCGCGAATCGATTTGCACCAAAGTGTGCCGCCGATGCACGGAAATGAAGCGCCACAATATGGACTAAAATTTATACTAAAGTGGCTGAGCGAATCTTCACCCTAAACATATAGGTAAAATCAGCAACTTAGTATTGCAGGGGTACAATTTAGTAGTCCGTTATATGGACGTCTTGAATTTGAAAGGTATTACATGAGTGATTCTAAAAAGATCGCCAGCCGCAAACCGGCGCAAAGCAAGGACGATGAAACTGCGAGCGGGACCCAGAGCATTGAACGAGCCGCGCGCATCCTTCGTGAGATTGCGTCGTACAGCGCCGATGGACTGCGACTGGTCGACTTGTCGAAGCAACTTAACCTGAAGCGCACGACAATCCATCGCATCCTGATGTGCCTGATCCGCGAGGGACTGATCATGCAACGTCCAACCAGCCTGCGTTACATGCTGGGTTATGGCCTGTTCGAGTTGGGACTAACGGCCGCATCCCAGTTCAAGTTACGCGAAATCTGCGCGCCCTCACTCATACGTATCGCGGCGCAAACTGGCTGCACCGCTTACATGACGATCCGCAGCAAGTTCGACGCCATTTCGATTGCCAGTGCCGATGCGGATTCCGCTCGTCCGATGGATCTGCCGATTCTCGGAGTCGGAGCGCATCGCCCTCTGGGTGTCGGTGCGGGTAGCCTTGCATTACTCATTTCGTTACCTGACGACGAGATCGAACGCATTGTGTCGGCAAATGCGCGCCGCCTGTCCGCATATGGAAAACTGACCGTGCCCCTGCTGCTGGAAATCGCCCGGGAAGCGAAGGAAACCGGATATGCCTGTCATGACAGTCGCATGATTTCCGGCATCAGCGGTGTCGGCATCCTGGTGCGCGACAGCGCCGGCGCACCATTGGGTGCGATCAGCATTTCGGCCAGAGTCGAAAGCATCGACATGGAGACACAAACGCAGGTTATCGCGATTCTGAACAAAGAATCGCGTGTGCTGCAAAACCTGATACACCAGGCGAACATCGATGTTGCGGAGTACAGCAAGCGGTTCTCGGATGACCCGTTCATCTGACTTTGCGGGGCGTTTTCGCGGCGTCGGCAACGCACTGCGATTACTGATTGTCTATGAGTGTTCTCACTGAAGGAGGGGCAAACTGCCCGGAGCAAGGTCTGCCAGAAGTCGGCTGTCAGTTTCGTCTGGCTGATAGCCGGCTCCGCCATCATTTGCTCGACAAGCCTAGCCTGAATTTTGCACAAAAAAGGGCAAGAATGCCGTGAGTGATCGATAGCATCCTTGCGATGGCGATGGCGGACCGCCTGATGTTTGCCAGTGCTCGTATCGATGAGCTCCACCTGCGAACCACACCTTTCGATGCAAGGTTCATGCGCATCCTTAGGCTGTGGCCGCGCATACCGCCGGCAAGGCTCGATCTGCTGGTTGAGTGTAGCAAGAACTGGCCATTGAATTACCTCAAATCGTGCTGTCCGGAACTCGACAATTTTGACCGCATGCCGATGCTGCATACTCATTCACCGCTGGTAAATATGACACGCGCCGGAACACCTCGCAAGACATGCATCGCCTGTTTGTCGGTGGCAAATACACGCTCGATACCGAGCGCATCGACAAACGGCGAGCGGGCCATTACTTCCCAGACCTGCTTCTTAACGGCACACATGTACAGCTCGATGCCGTCACGTTCCAATGCGTGTTGAAGCGCAATCAGCATGTCGATTCCACTAGCATCGATGTCATTGACCGAACCCGCACAAAACAAAACTTTTTTGATCCCGGGGTTTTGACTGCAACGGTCAATGACAAAACGCTCGAAGCACGAAACCGTCAGAAAATTGAGTGCCGAATCGAGACGCACCGCTAGCAACTCATTACTGATCAAAGGCAAGGTGAAACGGCTGCGGTCACGGAACGTTTCATCCTGGTGGATTCCTACCTCGACAATGCGAGGATGCGTGCGTCGGTAAAGGAAAGACAGCAGACTCAGGCCAACGCCCACGAATACGCCCCATTGAAGCCGAGGTGCCATCATCAGCGTTACCACGAAAGTGGTAATGGCAATAGCACCATCATCCTTTGACAGCAGAACCAGACGCCGCAAGGCGCCGAAATCAATCAGCGACAGCACCGGCAAGATGATCATCGAAGCTAGTACCGTACGCGGCAGATAAGCGATGAGTCCGGTCAGATAGAACAGACTCAACAGTACGCACAATGCACTGAACAACGTTGACCAAGCGCTCACCGCACCAGCATACAGATTGAGCGCCGAGCGCGAGAACGAACCGCTGACCGGAAAAGCGCCACTGAACCCACTGGCGATCTTGGCTAGTCCCTGACCGACCAGTTCCTGGTTCACATCCCAGCGCTCACCAGTCTTGCGCGCCAGAACACGGCAACTGGACATGGCTTCCGTAAAACTGATCAGCGCCAGTACCAACGCTGCCGGCCAAAGCGACTGATGTTCAGCAAAGGAAATCGCGGGCGGCACGGCAAGCGGCGGCAAGCCAGCTGAAACGGGGCCGACAATCGCGCCGCCATGCAACGCATAGCCCGTAAGCCAGCTGACCAAAATCGCGAGCGCGCTGACGATCAGCATGCCTGGTAATCTGGGAGTGAGACGTTTCAGCATGAACAGAAGCAGCAGCGACGCGGCGCCCAGTACGCTCGTCATCACTGTTGCCGGCGTCAGCTCGACGGCCACCAGAGGATGCGCCAGGCTGAACGTGAGGGTAATCCCCATCAATGCTGGCAGTTGCGACACGACGATGATGATCGCCGCCGCATTGATGAAGCCGAGCACCACCGGCTGGGATACCAGGCTAGCGATCTCGCCCAGCCGCAGTGCGCCAATCGCGAACTGGATCATGCCAGCGTACAGGGCAAGCCACATCGCCAGAACCACCCAGTGCGCGCTGCCAGGTGCAGCCAGCGGTGCCAGCGACCCGAATGTCAGCAAGCTGGTCAGCGCAACCGGACCGACGGCAAGCAGGGCCGACGATCCCCAGAGAATCCCGATCACGGCGGGCACCAGCGCAGCATAAAGACCGGTTTCGGGCGGCATTCCGGCCAGGGTTGCATACGCCAAGGCTTGCGGAATCAGTACCAGACCGACGCTTAGACCCGCCCAGGCGTCGCGCCGCAATGTCGCCAGTGTCGGCCGACGCCAGTACAGGAAAGGAAAGAGCCGCTTAATTGCCCACATGTTCGGCATGTCCGACCTCAAGCGCAGCACAGATATTTTCTGATGAGACCAATCGCGTCCCGAACGCGGCTTTGTCGTCGCGACACGACCAGGCCAGGCTGATGCCGACCAACGCTGCCTGTGGCACCGCCTTGACCTTGACGATTTTAATGACGGTGCACTTGATGCGGGTGGCATGCAGTAAGACGAAATCGGTCAGCTGCAACCGCTGCGGGGTGCGCAGTCGGCACGGCAGCCGTTTCATCCCAGATAGTTGTCTGCCTCCGCCCATGATGCTGGTCTCCTTTTGAACGCTTTGCGAAGCTGCCGGGCCCTGTTTCGACCAAGTCCATTTTCGACGTGCTGAACGTCATTTGCGAACGGCGCAGCTTGTACTTCTGCCCGTTGAAATATTCCCAAAATATCAAAAATTGGGGCTAACAAGATTGCGACTTCCCCGGCCGCTGCCATGCACACCAATTGTCTAGGCCGCGTTGCCCGGCTTGTTTCCGGCTTTTGGATCATGCGGATGGATTGCCGACGTGACTGACAGCGGACCTTCGCTATGGAACCGAAATTCGTAGCGCTCGGCCCGGATGTGAATTTCTGAGTATTCGCACATTTTCTTATTACTCAAAAAAGAGGCACGCCGCAAAAGCAGAACCGGATCAGTGCGCTGGATTTCAAGACTGCGGGCCAGTTTTGCTGTCGCACTGACGGCGCGAATACCCAGATCAGCAGAGGCAATCGCGGTACCGAACTCACGGATGATGACGCCAAGCACAGGGTAGCATTCCAGTACACTGCGCTCCGGAATCGTATTAGTGGCAAACCAGCCATGAATTTCTGCAAATGCCTGCATGCCGGTACTGTAGCGTCGCACGAATTCGACGATATGCTTGCCAGTGCCGATCAGTTCGAGCGCTGCAGCCGGCAGTCTGGAGGGATCGATGACGAATCTGGTAAGTTCGGTTTCAGGATTGATGCCCTGCATCCTGATCTGTTCATAGAAACCCTTGAATTTTCCAAGCTCCAGCGTGATCGTGGGCGCGAGCACATAGGTGCCCTTGCCTTGGCGGGAGGACACCACGCCTTGCGTCACCAGATGCTTGATGGCCAGCCGAACCGTGATCCGGCTGGCCTGATACTGGCTGATCAATTCGATTTCGGACGGCAGCTTGTCGCCCGGTTGCAAGAGTCCGGCGCTGATTTTTTCGTGCAGCTGACCAGCAATCTGAAGGTAGATCGGCACCGGTGACTGTCGGCGGATCGGGGGAGTGTCGGGAGGTGAGTCGCTTTGCATGGCAATCTGATCGAGACCTTAGTTATCCTAACTCATATTACATGAATGTCGACAGGGTTCACCTGCGATACCGAAACGCGACAGCCGGCGTTTCGCTACCGGACCACCGATGTGGACCCGGCAGCGTGCACGTTAGCGCCACAGCCGCTCGCAATGCATTTTGGCGGGTGCTTAGCTCCGACTGACGACGCGTACCTTCTGTAGCGAACCGTCCGGTGCCAGTTGATCCTTTTCGGTACCCACGGTGCCGGCGGAGCCGCTCAGTACCCGCAAGGATTTGGTTGACGGATCGATCTCCACCAGTGCGCCGTGCGGAATCAGGGACGTCACATCCTCGTCGAAGCCAGCCATCATCGTGATGCCACCAAGTGCTGCGCCCTGTACCAGGATCGGATTGACGCTGTTGAACACGATGGCAAGCGGCGCCATGTCGCGCGACTGCATCTCGTTCAACATCCAGGCGCTCGCCACTCCGCCCTTGGCGGTATCAAGCACTAGAATCTTGCCGATGTACGACTGGCCGACCAGCTTGTGCGCCGGCCGCGAGAAGACGCCGCGCAAGCGGTTCAAGTCGTATCGTGCCGAAAAGCCGTCTTTTGCCACCAGCGCTTCGGCGCGTACCTTGTTGCCCATCGCATAACGCGCAGTCAGGACCAGTTCACTCATTTCAGCTCTCCCGTTACAGCTGCATTGACACATTCTTCCATGGACGCCAGCATCGGCACATAACCGTATCCACCAAGGATGTTGACCAGCTTGGCGCTATTGCTGGCAAGCCGCTTCCAGCCCTTGGCTTCCGCGATTTCGCGGGCATACGACTGGTAAAAACACATGCCCGCAATGACGGTGCCGCCGGCTGCCTCGATGCGCTCCGTAAAACCGAAACGATCCGCGTCCGGCTTGACCTGCGGGCTGGTAATGGCCAGCAGCGGTATCTTGAAGCGTCGACCGTCGCACAGCTCGGCCAGCGAACGCAGTTCGTACATGCTCAGCTGCGGCGCCGAAAACACGACCACATCAACCGTCTTCTCCACGGCATAACTTTGGGTCAGCGCATCGATGTCGCTGCGGTTGATGCGGTGGTGCACCGGCAGCTTCTGGCCACCGACGTCTTCCAGCCTGGAGGCCTCTAGCGTGATGCCGACGAGATGGAACAGCGCGATCGAGCCGAAACTGGCCATTGCGGCGCCAAAATGTTTCAGTTCGTCCGATGTCGGTGCGACCGTCAGTCCCTCGATGACCGGAACTTCCCAGTAGTTACCGGCGAGGCGGCCGATGACGCCCCCCAGTGCACCCCATTCGTTGAGCGTTGTTGGTGTCAGGTCGACCTGGAACCGCCGCGTCGCCTGGCGATGTGCATCGAGATGAAAGCCGTAGCGTGGCGTACGTCCGGTAAGGCCCGCCGACAGTGCCGATGGACCACCTTCGAAGTTGGAACGCGCGCCATTGATTGAGTTGGAATAGATCACGACCCCGGTGTCGCCAAAGGCGACGTGTTCGCCGCGCGTTGCCGCCAGCACGGTCTGATAGTTGATGCAGGTGTCCGTCATGCTCACACCGAGCTTGACCAGGGCGTCGATGGCGCGCCGTTCCAGTTCCAGCATCCACGACTGCTGACCGAGATCGTCGGCGTGGGAAAAATCGGTCCCGCGCGGATCGGTAATCGTCGGCACCCGCACCCGATGTCGTCCGTCGCCGACGTCGCAAAGGCGCTCGAGCCACATCACGCCGGCCTGTCCCAGGCTTTCGGTATCGGCCATGATGTGGGCCTGGGTGATCGGCACGAAATCGCGGGCGCCGAAAAAATCGCCGACCATGATCTGATGCTGCAGGGCGATCTGCACGACTTCGCCCGCTTCGCCAGCGAGCATCGCCCGCTCTTCTTCATTGAGCTGCATGTTGTATCCTATTTTGACTTTTTTGATCCGGCGGCGCGGTTGTGTGGGAACCATGCTCGCTGTTACAGGTTGCAGAAATTCATCCTGAAAAACCCTCAGAACGGTGTGATTGCGGCAGCTGAAGAAGCCGACGGTTTTTCAGCCGGGCCGCTTCGCCGCTCACGCAAATCACGAGTAACACGCAATCTGCAACTTTCGGTTTCCAACGAAGATTCTTCATTACGGTGCTGGTATCCAAGGGGTCTCCCAATTCGCCATGCATGGGGCATGCGAACTGTCTCGTTATTGCAATGGCTTGCAATTTCTTACATGTGTAAATATTTTTATTGTATTAATACGACCTAATACAACTTACCATAAATGTGCTCCGCGGTCAGCGTAATATTTTCCATGCAGCTCTGACGACGCCCTGGGAGAATGCATCTGCCGGCATAGAGTCGCCCGGCCAGTCGCGCTGCGAATCTGGCCGCTGCGGTCACGCAGCGGCCAGCTCGGATCAACCGCGCTCAGGACCGCCTGCACACAGGTGCTGCCTGATTTGCCTGATTTCATCGCCCATGCGGGTAAAGCGGGCGTCGGTCATTTCGACCGCAGGATTGGCCGCGCCCAACGCGGGCTGGTCATAACCCACCACCAGCTCGATGAACGCAGGCGCAGCACCGCTCAGCACGGTATCCATGGCGGCCTGCAGCGCTTCTGCGGTAGCAAACCGGTAGCAGGCCCGATAACCGGCAGCGCGCGCCAGTGCCGGAAAATCGACACTGGCATGGCCAGGTGTGACAAGATTGCCCAGGCCGGCAAACTGGATACCGTTATTGATCAGGAAGTGGAAGAAATTTTCAGGGGCTGCCTGTGCCACGGCAACCAGGCCGCCCAACTCCATGAGCAGGCTGGCGTCCCCATCGACCACAAACACTTTTCTTTCGGGACGTGCCAGCGCCAGCCCCAATCCGATCGACGCGGCGCCGCCCATCAGGGGCACGCATGCCATCGTCAGGGGATTGGCGGGCAGTTTGTCGAAGGCATTCATGGCGCCCATCGTGCACACCACGATTGCGTCATCACGCATGTCTGCAAGTATTTTGCAGGCCTCCAGTGTCATCATCATTTTTCATTGCTCCAATTCGTACATATCCAGGCTGATCGCGCGACTGCAATGCGCTCAAAAGCCGATGAAATGACCCACCAGCAGCGCCGCCGGACCCTTGCGTTCGCGCGAGGCATGCCAGGCGCGTTCAATATTGTCGCTGTCGGCCGGCCCTTCCAGGCGCCAGTAGGGAATTTCCAGCGTATCGAGCAAAGGCTCGAGCATGCGCACCATGCGTCGCTTCGATTGCAGCGGGTCGGCGCCGAGATTGGAGAATTCACGCCCGAACTGCCCGATGACAAAAAATAGCGGTACCCCGGAATCAAGACCCAGCGCCCGCACGCTGTTGATGCCGGCATAGAAGCCCTGGTTCTGGACCAGTACCGCAGCATTGCGGCCGCCGGCATACAGGCCGGCCGCCGTTTCGATCGCCTGGTCTTCAGTGGTGCAATTGATGGTGCGGATGCCATGGGCCGGGTCTTCCAGTGCCTGATGCAGGGCTATCTGCAGCATATCCGGTACCGTCGTGACGAAGTCAATGCCGCAACGTCGAAAGGCGCTGATGAAGGCTGCAGCCGGAACCGAATGTTTTACGTGATCGATCATATTCTGTCCTTTTAAAGTCAACCTGGTTATCCTGCGCGCTGGGGCACCAGGGGCGTAGTGGCACTAGCGGGCAATGGGTTGGCCCCAATTTCGCTGAAATGCTCGACATTGGCAGCCCGAGCTGCGGCAGCGCGACGCAGGATTGCATAGGCGCAGATTGATGAAACGATGCTTGAGGCCAGCACGTAGGTGCAGATCAGCCAAGGCTGTCCGTTGTTGTAGGTCAGCAGAATGGTAGCGATGATCGGTGTCAATCCGCCGGCCGTGACGCTGGAGACCTGGTAGACAAACGAAATGCCGGTGTAGCGCACCTTGGCGTCGAATAGCTCGCACAGGAAGACCGCAACCGTGCCGTAGACGGCTGCATAAATGATGCCGAACGGGATTGCGATGGCGGCCCAGATCAGGGTATTGTTACCGCCGGCATTGGACATGACCCAGAATGCAGGAAAGCAGCTCAGCCCGGTCAGAATCGTCGCCCAGGTGTACAAAAGCGGTCGCCCAAGCTTGTCGGAAAGTCGGCCAAAAATCGGAATGAATACCGTCAGCACTGCCGCGCCCACCATTACACCCACCAGCGCATCGGTGCGGCTCATGCCGATCGTTTTGGTAAGATAACTGATCGAAAACACGCTGAAGATATTGAAGAACACACCGTCGATATGACGAGCGCCAAGCCCTAACAGGATGTTTCCTGGGAAGCGTTTGAACATGTCGGCCAAAGGTAGCTTTGCTTCGCCATGGGTCTTCTTCAGGTGGGCAAACTCAGGCGTTTCCATGACTGCCAGGCGAATCCACAGACCAAACAGCACCAGCACGAACGACAGGATGAAACCAAGGCGCCAGCCCCATGCCATGAACTGTTCTTCGGTCAGTAGTGTCGACATGCCTGCAACAAAACCGGCCGATAGCAGTACCCCGAGCGACAAGCCGATCTGCGGCAGGCTGGTGTAGAAGCCGCGTTGCTTTGCAGGTGCGTATTCGTAGGCCATCAGCACTGCACCACCCCACTCTCCGCCAAGCCCGATGCCTTGTATTACGCGAAAAAACAGTAACAGCGCCGGCGCCCAGTAGCCGATTTGATCGAACGTCGGGATAAGGCCGATGGCAACCGTCGACACGCCCATGATCATCAGCGTAATCACCAGCATGCTCTTGCGCCCGACCCGGTCGCCGAAATGGCCGAACACGATGCCGCCGAGTGGGCGTGCCATGAAGCCGACGGCAAAAGTGGCATAGGCCAGCATGGTCGACGTGGCCGCATCACCGGTCGGAAAATACAGCTTGTTGAACACGATTCCCGCCACCACACCGTACAGGAAAAAATCGTACCACTCGATAGTCGCGCCGATAATGCTCGCCGTCGCCACCCGGCGCAGGGTTTTTTTGTCAGTCGTCATGCTGATTGTCTCCAATGTTCTAATTTTTCTGATGAATGCCGGCGGTATGTTCCGTCGGTTGCGCTTTGTCCGGTCGCTCCGGATCGTGCAGGTACGCCGAATTCGGTAAAGTGATTCCTGGGCTAGATCGGCCGCGACGCCAGCGCGGCGTCGGCTGCGGCGACTGCGCCGGCTTGCCGCCCGCTGCGGTCGTCCGCCACGCCACCACCGATGGCGGTGCCAGGACGGACGTCCAGCGCATCCTGCAAGATCATGTCCGCGGCTTTTTCGGCAATCATCACGGTCGGCACATTGGTATTGCCCGACACCAGAGTGGGCATGATCGAGCAATCAACCACGCGCAACCCGCTGACGCCATGCACCCGCAGCCGGGCGTCGACCACCGTACCGGGATCCGACACCGGGCCCATGCGGGCCGTACCGGACGGATGAAAGATCGTCGTCGCATACTGCCTGCAAAACGCCAGCACCTCGTCATCCGAGCGCACGTCTGCCTGCGGCCGGTAAGGTCGCTTCATGTACTGTTTCATGGGGGCCGTTGCGGCCACCCGCTGCGCAAACCGGACACCGGCAATCGTGGTGCGGCGGTCGCGTTCGGTGGACAGATAATTCGGCTGGATTGACGGCGCCTCGAAAGGATCGGTGGAACGAATCGCCACCTGACCGCGGGAGTCCGGACGCAGCTGGCAGACCGAATAGGTGCAGCCCGAGAAGGCATGGACTTTGCCAGCGGCATGTTCGGCCGAGACGGTCGCAAAATGGAACTGGGTGTCCGGCGTCGCGTTTTCTTCCGGCAGGGCGCGACAGAACATGCCGGCTAAATTGATGCCGATGGCCAGCGGTCCAGTGCGGGTGGCTGCCCATTGCAATCCCATCTTTGCCTTGCCCCATAAGGAATTGAGCTCGTCGTTGATGGTGATTTTTTCACTGACTTCATACATCAGCCGCACCTGAAGGTGATCCTGCAGATTGGCGCCGACGCCCGGGAGGTCCCGCAACACCGGAATTGCGAATTTCTGCAGCAGTGCGGCAGCGCCGATACCTGACAGCTGCAGCAACTGGGGTGACTGGAGCGCACCGGCACACAGCAGGACTTCGCGTTTGGCGTGCACTTCCCGCATGGTTCCCCCCTGGCGATAGGCAACACCGGTTGCTCGCGCACCTTCGAACAGAATGCGCGTGGCCTGTGCTTCGGTCTCGATATGCAGGTTCGGATGCTTGCGTGCCGGCTTTAGGTACGCCACTGCAGTCGAGCAGCGCAACCCGTTACGGGTTGTCAGCTGGTAGTACCCCACACCTTCCTGTGGACCGCTGTTGAAGTCCGAAACCACCGGTACGCCGTTCTGCCGTGAGGCCGCGATGAACGCATCGACCAGCTTGTTCTTGCCCGGAATAGTAGTCGCCCAGAGTGGCCCCCCGGTACCGGTAGTAGCCGACTCGCCCAGGTCGTTGTGCTCGAGGCGCTTGAAATACGGCAGGCACTCTTCCCAGCTCCAGCCGGGATTGCCCAGCGCCGCCCATTCATCGTAGTCGCGCTGTTGCCCACGAATGTAGACCAGACCATTGATCGAGCTCGACCCACCAAGGGTGCGTCCGCGTGGCCAGTAAATCTTGCGATGGTCGAGGTTGGGCTCCGGCTCGGTATAAAAGCCCCAGTTATACGTCTTGTGGAACATCGTTTTTGCGTAACCGATCGGCAGGTGGATCCAGCCATAACGATCGGACGGGCCTGCTTCGAGCAGGCATACGGAATATTTTCCACTTTTACTGAGGCGGTTTGCCAGCACGCAGCCAGCAGAACCCGCACCGACGATTACAAAATCAAAGGCAGCCATGTTGCGTGTCTCCAGTATTTTTATTGTCGTGCCGGCCCGAATACGCGTGGCAGTCACGTCGCTATATTTGTATTAAGATGCAGTAATACAAGTTTTCGTTTTAGGGAGCAAGCGGAATTTTCTCAAAGCCGCGCAATTGGTTTGAAATTACAGCTTTCCGCCCCAAATGCCCGGCCTTTCGACCGGATCTGCGCCATGCGGCTTTTATTGCTGGTAGCGTCCGCGTATCAAAATCAAAGGCAGTCACGATCGATCATGATGATAAAAAACGACACGAACAGAGACGGATCCGCTTTGCCGGACTTGCGGCCATTGCGTGCCCTTGCAATACTGGAGCGGGTCGCGGCAGCGAATCAGCCGGTTTCGGTATCGCAGCTTGCGCTGCGTACAAGCATTCCCAAGGCGACTCTTGTAAGACTGCTGGACATGCTGGTGGCAAATGGCTATCTGATCGACGTACCCTGCAGGCGCGGCTTCATTCCCGGCCCGCATGCAACGCGACTGGCAACCCAGACCCTGGGTAACAGCGCATTCAGGCGTAATTGCAGAGCGATTTTGAGTTCATTGGTGCAGCTGCTGGGAGAAACCTGCAACCTGACGGTACTCGATGGCGATCAGGTAATGTACATCGAACGTGTCGAAACAGACGAGCCGCTGAGAATGCATATCGAACCCGGCACTCGATTGCCACTTCATTGCACGGCCGGCGGTAAGCTATTTCTTGCCAGCCTTGGCAAAGCCGAGCGCCTTGCGATCCTCGCGCGTCTGCACCTGATACCAATGACCCCACGTACCTTTACGGACCAGCGCTCCCTGGCTGTTGAACTGGACCGCCTCGCAGCGCTCGGCATAGGGCTCGACAACGAAGAATTCGTGCGGGGCATGGTCGGCATTGCCGTGCCGGTATGCATCGGCAGCGGCATGACAGTGGCAGCGCTGGTATGCCATTCAGCAAGCGCCCGTAGCTGCCTGTCCGATCTGATGTTACATCGGCCACAAATGGAAATTGCAGCCAACAAACTCAGCGTTCTGTTCGATGCCGATAGAGACGCAATGGGGCGTTCTAGCATTTCCGGCGCGACTGCCGCAACGATCCACCAGTTTGCGGCTAAAAAAGAATGCTAGGGTCAGAAATCCGCGCACTGCACGTCGCCCAACGGTCCGGCACTCAATAGTGTTCGGCTCATTATTTGCTTGGTTTGAGAATTGGCGAATAGTGTAGGAGGTGACTGAAATGGGCTACCAATTATCGTTGGGATGGGAAGAGAAGTTACAAGGATTCAAGTACATAGAAGGGATTCAGGAACTGTTAAGGGTACTGAGGCCGGTAGGGACAGAAAGAGATCGTGCGCATAATCGGCAATTCTTCTTCGATCAGTATGTATCGCTGCTTCTGCTGTATTTTTTCAATCCGATTGTGGACAGTTTGCGAGGGCTGCAGAAGGCGACGGCACTGAAGAAAGTGCAGAAACAATGCGGTGGCCAGCCAGTAAGCCTGGCAGCACTTTCAGAAGCGGCTGCGGCGTTCAAGCCAGAAGCATTGCGCAAGGTTTTCCGCGAGTTGGCGGGAAAGGCATTTCCCGTCATCTTGCCGCGCGACCGAGAAGCCTTGCGCACCTTGACGGCGGTCGATGGCAGTTTGCTGCCGGCCTTGTCGCGCATGGTGTGGGCGTTGTGGAAGGATGCCACGCATCGTGCGGTGAAATTGCATTTGCATTTTGAGGTGGCACGCGGCATTCCGGTCGATGCCAGCCTCACGGCGGGACAAGATAGCGAAGTAGGGCAATTGCGTACGCATCTGGAAGCAGGCAGGTTGTACGTGCTTGATCGTGGCTATGCGGCTTATGCCTTGCTTGAAGCAATCATCAACGCGAAGGCTTCCTTCATCGTGCGAGTCAAAGCCAACATCGCGTATGTGCTACAGCAGGAACGAGAAATCACGCTTCAAGCGCAGGCCGCCGGCGTCCTGCGCGATGTGCTGGTCTCACGCCTGGGCAGCGACCATCGCCCGCAACTGGTGACCCATCCGGTAAGACTGCTTGAAATCAAGAGTGGGTACGGCACGATCTTGTTGGTAACCGACCAACTGACGATGGATGCCGATTTAATTGCCCTGGCTTATCGTTATCGCTGGACTGTAGAACTGTTTTTCCGCTGGCTTAAATGCGTGCTCGGTTGTCGTCATTGGCTCGGTCACTCGTTTCATGCGGTGCAAATCCAGGTCTATGCCGCTCTCATTGCCAGTCTTTTGCTCGTGATCTGGACAGGCAGGAAACCCAATAAACGCACTTTTGAAATGTTTTGCCTGTATTTCGCCGGATGGGCTACCGCTGAGGAACTGCATGACCATCTTGAAAAACTCCCGACGGGGTGAGGCATAAAATGTGCCGAACACTATTGTCCGGCACTTGGTTGGGACGGCCCGTCAGCATCGTGAGGGAGCCCTGTTAAGCTGGGCTTGAGTCCCGCTGAATGCAAAAATTTGATGTGCGAGGCGCAGCGCGCATTCGTCAGCTTACAAGCGCAGGTTTTTGTTGCTGCTTGACGCCCGAACATCCGGCGTGCTCGGCATTGCGGTGGAATCGTCAGAAGGCGTATTGGAACCTGGAAGCCAAGAGCCGGTACCTCGATAACTACGGATGGCGCTATCGACGAGGGATGCCGATCAGCAGCGGCGCGCATCTGTCTCAGTGATCGGCTTCCACCTTGTGGCGGCGTACGCCGAACCATAACGTCCTCTTCTATTTCCTATTTTATTCAGAAGTAACATGGCTATTGAAAACCGTGAAAAAAACTGGAGTTCTCACCAGAAACGCATCACGACACATCATTACATGATGATTTTCGCGCCATTTTGCAGTGAAAATATGCCCGAGTAACCTTGACTGAAATCCGGCGGCAATTCGATCATGCCAGCTTCGACGCGCGCATGCCGGGCCGGCTCGCCGCGCACCATCCGGTTGCGATGACAGCTATCGATCACCGGCGCGGTATAGGCAAATGCATCGGCCGCCGCATACTGGATGATGTAGGTGCTGCGCATGGCCGACGACAGATTGGCGCTCGATCCGTGCACCGCCAGGCCATGATGTGCGACGATATCGCCCGGATCGAGCTCGCTGTCATGCAAGCGAGCCAGCTCATCGGCACGCATGCCGGCATTGCAGTTCAGGACATATTTGCCCTGTTCCCAGTGACTGCGCGGCCCCTCCAGGTGACTGGCGGGGATGGTCTGCAGGCAGCCGTTGCCCGAGCGCGATGGATTGAGCGGCACGCTCAGCGCCAGCAAATTGGTATTGGTATGCGGGAATACCGCCCAGTCCTGATGCCAGCCGATTTGCGCGCCGCCTTCCGGATATTTGACATTGAGTTTGGAATGATAGAACTTGACCGCACCGCCGATCAGTTCGGCGGCGATATCGCCCAAAATCGAGTTGAATGCCACCTCGAGATAGACATCGTCGAGCTCGGTCGGGCTGGCAATACGGCGTATGCGCGGCCGCTCCAAGGTATGGGATGCGTCCAGATCAAAATGCGGCGTCTTTGCGGTAAGGTGCCGGCCCTGTTCGAGCAGGCGGTCGGTAGTGTCAGTCAGGCGCTGCAGCAGCGCAGGATCAAAAATATTGCGCAAGGTTAGAAACCCGGTTTCAGCATACTCGGCAATCTGTTGCGCACTCAGGATACGGGGCGCCGGCCCATTGTGCTGACGATCGGCAGTGTGGCTGACGGCTTGGTTCATGATAACCGCGCTCATGCCGTCACCATGTCGCTTGTGTTGCTGGCCAGGATATCGTCGGTACCAATTTCAAGCGGACGAAAATTAATCGATCGTACATGGTCCGGGCGCGGATCTGGCACGTCGGCAGGCCGGTTGACGACCTGGTTGTAGACGACATAGACTGCCCACCGATCGAAGCGCGACAGATTATGCCCCGACGCATGCAGTAGATTCGGATGGAACAACACGACAGTGCCGGGCTTGCCGCGAATGGGCACCGGTTCCGGGCTGTGTTGCATGATGTCGATGAGCTGGTTTTTTGGCACGGTCCAGAATTGATAGCCGGTGGCGTCATTGTATTCGGGCTCCAGATTACCGACCTTGTGACTACCGGGAATGAAGTACAGGCAGCCGTTGATTTCGGTCGGCTCATCCAGCATGATCAGCGCAGTGGTCAACGCACACTGCGCCACGCCGTCTTTTTTCCATGTGCCGTAATCCTGGTGCCATTGCCAGACCGAGCCGTTGATTGCGGTTTTCAGGTTGCATTTCGTGTGATACACATAGAGTGCATCGTCCTTCAACAGCTGCTGCGCCGGCGCCAGCAATCGCGGCGCCCGGGATGTGGCATGAAACACGGGTGATGCGGTGGGACCGCTGGCTTCATGTACCCGGTAAATTGTCTTGGCGATACCACCAACACTTTCCCGCACAAGATGGTTGGTCTCTATTTGCTGGATACGCGCCAGTTCTGCCTTCATTGCATCGATTTCGGCAACGGAAAACAATTCATCCAATATCAGGAAACCGTCGCGTTCATAGGTTGCCAGCTGGGTCGGGCTAAGTTTCATCGAATACCTTTAACGAATGCGAAGTGGGCTGAGGAAGGGACGTGACCAAATCATATTCGTCCGTGATAGCAATGTGAAATATATAATTGGACGGTCTTTCATACCTTTTGGGTATCAGCATGGATCTGCGTCATCTAAAATATTTCATCGCCGTCGCCGAAGAGTTGCATTTCACCAAGGCAGCCGAAAGACTGCATATCTCCCAGCCGCCGCTGAGCCGACAAATCCGCGAACTGGAAGAAGAACTTGGCGTGACGTTGCTGAACCGGACGCGTCGCCATATCGAATTGTCAGACGCCGGCAAGGTTTTCCTGACCAAGGCACGTGAGGTTCTGCTGATGGCCGATTCAGCGATTATCGAAGCACAACGGGCACAGCGTGGCGAAGTCGGCAAACTGGCGGTCGGATTTTTTGAGCAGATTGCGTACACGTTGCTGCCGCCGATCCTGCGCGCGTTTCAGGAACGGTACCCGAAAGTCGACGTGCAGCTGCGCTGGTTTCCGGTGATCGAACAAGTCGACGCACTGCAACGTGGCGATATCGATATCGCATTCGTGCGACCGGTCGTCGATCTGGACAAGGTATTTACCCGTGCGATACTGAGCGAACCGTTCATGGCAGTCATGCCCGCCACCCATCGCCTGGCACAGCATGCTGCAATCGCAATGACGGATTGCCGCGAGGAGCGCATCATCAACTACACCCGCCGTCTGGCACCGGATTATCATGATGCAATCGCAGGGCTATGCATCGGCGCCGGGTTTGCGCCCGATGTCGCCATCGAAGTCGGCCAGGTCTACACGGCGCTGGGTCTTGTCAGCGCCGGTGTCGGCATGGCGTTCGTGCCAGCATCGGTACAGCGACTCGTGTTTGACAATCTCGTGTATCGGCCCCTGGCGGGGGCGACGATTCATAGCGAGGTATTGCTGGCTTGGACACATGTGTATCCATCTGCCTTGCTGGAATCGTTTGTCGACACCGCGCAGCAAGTTACTGGAAAATTTTCAGCAGACCTACTCCCCTCGTTGAGACGGCCTGCGTGCGCAATGATAGGGTCAGCCACGTCAGGGCGCCATTGACGAGGTTGACTTGCAAGGCAAAGGCGCAACGGCACATCGTCACGACTTCACACGACCGGCGGCACTGGAATTGGACGTGCGTTCCCTCTTATCTGTCGTTTTCGTCACGTTAAAAGCAGTAGAGTCCAGTCAAAACCGGAGGCAGTGCTGGGCCAAGTGCTAGCAGCCCAGGCTCCTTTTCTCATCCGCATCGAATCGTCGCGGTTTTGGCACGTCGCGTATTTTGAGTGCGCCGTTGAGTGCTCCGGCCCTGACTTGAACAAGCAGGTGCGCACCCTCGTCGATCCGCCGCATTTGTCGTTTTTTGGCGCAGCGCAAACTCACCACTTCATTGACTGCCGATTTGGCAATGCTGCTGCATCAGCCTGACAGACGGTATCGCGGGGCGTGCACTTGGAAAGCGTGAGGTCTACATCAATGACGCGGTATTTGACGCCGTCCGCAGCCACGCAAGCCAGTCCCTTCAAGATGCGATGGACTTGGCCTATCTGACCGGCCAGCGCCTTGCGGACGCCTTGCGCATGACTGACGCCGGCTTTGCTGACGGTTTCCTGATTGTCGAGCAAGGCACGACGCAGAAGAAATTGCGAATCAACATTACCGGCAAATTGGCAGAACTGCTTGGACAGAGAGCGGTGCGCAAGGCGCAATACAAGATTGAGCATCGGCAATTATTAATGAATCAGGACGGAATATCACTGACGAAAGCAGTCTTACGAAAGCATTTCCGTCAAGGCACGCAAGGCAGCGATTGCCAAGCATCCCGAGTTGGCCGATCAGATCAAGGCGTTCTGGTTTTACGACCTGCGCGCCTAGGCTGCGGATGACATTGGTGATGATCGCGGCGTACAAGCTGCGACCGACCTGTTAGGACATGACAGCCACCGGACAACGGACAAGCATTACCGGCGTCGAGGCAAGATCGTGGAGCCGCACAATGACGAATTGCGGAACTACTGACCTTTTGCGGAACTATTCTGATTCTGAATGTTAAATAAGGCATTTTACGTCCCAAAAATATGGGATTTTTTGTCCGAAATCGCTAGTTTTTTACTAATTGAAGTCAATATTTGTCCATTGGTCTAAGCAATACTTGTCCTATTTTAAGCGAAAGAGAAAAAGATGAGGTGCAGTACATTTCAGTCAGGCGCTGTCAACTTAACGATTCTAAAAGCGGCGTTATTGAGTCGGGTCTGAACAATTCTGGTCTTCAACAAGCAACGCGAGTTGATGCAAGGGATTTCAGTTTGTTGAGGATGAGGCGCACGTTATGACCGGCGCCGCAAAGCACAGCATGTATCGCATCTCCTAAGG
>JACMQD010000431.1 GCA_014377155.1 Herminiimonas sp. | reverse complement strand
TCGGACACGGTTTTCTCCCTGGTTCTGAGCGCTACCGACAAGGCGGCTGCCGCGTTGTTGCTGAACAAAGACGGCACGGCCTCGGTCGACAGCACGACTTATAATTTAGCCGCAGCCGAAGACTGGGCGGCCGGCGCCGATGCCGCCGTGGTGGTCGCCGACCTGACCGGCAATGGCATCACCGTCAGCAATGTCGCGGTTCCGACGATCACCTCATCGACCTATAACAGCGGCTCCGGCGTGCTAGTCGTCACCGGAACCGGTTTTACGCATCTGGCCGGCGCTGCCAATGACGTCATTGCCAACAAGTTCACTCTGAGGGGCCAAGGCGGCGCGACCTATACCCTGACCGATACGGCCAATGTCGAAGTCGGTTCGGACACGGTTTTCTCCCTGGTTCTGAGCGCTACCGACAAGGCGGCTGCCGCGTTGTTGCTGAACAAAGACGGCACGGCCTCGGTCGACAGCACTACTTATAATTTAGCCGCAGCCGAAGACTGGGAGGCCGGCGCCAGCGTGGCCGTCACCATCGCCGACCTGACCGGCAACGTTATCACGGTCGGCGGCAACAACGTCGCCCCGTCGATCGGCGGCGCGGTCGCCGCTCAGTCGGTGGCCGACAATGCCACTCTCCTGCCGTTCTCCACGTTGACCATCACCGATCCCGATGTTGGTGCAACGGAAATCGTGCGCGTTGCGCTCGACGCCGCCGCCAAAGGGACGTTCACCGCCGCTTCATTGATAGCCAGTGGATTTTCTACGGCCGATAGTGGCCTCACCTACACCCATGCGGCGGGGACGCCAATGGCGGTGCAGGCGGCGATTCGCGCACTCGTGTTTCAGCCGGGCAGCGGCAGGCTCGGGGTCGGCCAGACCGAGACCACCACCTTCACCGTCAGCGCCAATGACGGCATCGCCGGCGTGGTGTCCAATACGACCACGACGGTCGTGGCGACCGGAGTCAATCTGGCCCCCAGCGCGCTCGGACTGTCTTCGCTTACGGTCAACCAGAATGCCGGCAACAATGCACCGGTGGGAACGCTGTCGGCGACTGATCCGAATCCGGGCGATACGCACACCTATGCGTTAATCTCTGGTAACGGCGTCAACGACAGTGGCAATGCCGTATTCAACATCGCCGGCAGCACGCTGCGCATCAGTCAGCCAGCAAGTCAGTTGCCCGGCGCCTACAACATCTTGGTGCGCGCAACCGACGCCGGTGGTCTGACGGTCGACAAGCCACTGACTATCGTTCTCGACGATGGCCGTGCGCCGGTGGTAAGCAGCTTCAACCGAGTTCAGTCCGACCCGACCAATCGTGCCAGCGTCGATTACACCGTCACATTCAGCGAAAATGTCAGCGGCGTCGACGCAGGGGACTTTGCAATCGTCACCACGGGCACGGCGGCAGGGGCAATTGGTGCGGTGACACAGATCAGTTCCAACACGTATACGGTCAAAGTCAACGGTCTAATCGGTGACGGCACCCTGCGGGTCGATCTCAAATCCAGCGGTACCGGCATCACCGATGCCGTCAATACACCGATTGCCGCCGGCTTTGCAGGTCAGACCTACACCGTTGATCACACCGCGCCGACCAATACGATTGCAACACTCGCCTTCTCGTCCGATACCGGCGTTAGTTCTACCGATTTCGTGACCGAGACAGCGCAACAGATCATTTCCGGCACGCTGATGGACGCCCTGGCGGTGAATGAATTCGTGCAGGTTTCCCTGGATAATGGTGGCACCTGGATCGCGGCAACTGCGGTCGCCGGCAGCAGCGTCTGGTCGCTCGCGAGCCAGATGCTTTCAGGGGCCGCCGTCATGAAAGTACGCGTTGTCGATAACGTCGGCAACGTCGGCGTCGAACGCGCGCAAGCCTATTCCATCAGCGGTCCACAGGAATTTCCCTCGCCACCGGTTTTACCATCGCCACCCGATACCGACCGCGATTCCATCCCGCAGTCCATTGAGGACGGCGTCACAAGTCTCAGTGGCAGCAAGGGTGGCGCCAACGGTGACGGCAACGGCGACGGGATTGCTGACGGCTTGCAAACGTCTGTGGCTTCATTGCCATGGTCGGTCAATGCAGGCGGTCAAATCCGCTACGTCACTTTGAGCAACGATCAAAATTTGAGTTTGTCGCAAGTGCAAACCAAGGCGATTCCGCAAAACCTTCCGGCCAACGTAAGACTGCCACTAGGCTTGCTGGCGTTTGACGTCGACGGTGTTGCCATCGGTAGCGCCGTCAAGATGTCGGTGTTTATTGACGCCGGCATCGCCTTCAATGGCTACTGGAAGCAAAACAAGGTCGGGCGGTGGGTCGATATTGCCGACAGCATCACCAGCGTCGGCAACAAGGTACGCGTTGACTTTACGCTGCGCGATGGCGGTGAATTTGATCTCGATGGCGTCGCCAACGGCCACATCAGCGATCCGGGCGGTCCCGGATTCCTGCAGGCCACCTCACTGGCAGTGAGTGCACTGGCTCTGCCGGATGCAGCGCCGCGTAATGCCAAGGCGCTGGATTTTCAGGTCACATTCTCGGACAGCGTGCGCAATGTCGATGTGAATGATTTCAGCATCGCGAGTACCGGATCGGCGAAAGGCGCCATCACCCGTGTCGACAAGATCAGCGACAGCGTATATCGCGTGCATGTCGACAATGTCGCCGGCGACGGCAGCATCGCTGTTTCACTGAACCGCCTGACGACCGACATTACAGACCTGAACAATAACCTCATCTCGTCCAGTTTTACCAGCGCGCCGCACGTCCTGCAAGGCGACATCGGTCTCAGGTCCAACACAGACAAGATTGCCGGATTGTATGCGCTGCTGTACCACCGGGCACCGGACCAATCCGGTTTGGCTTACTGGAATCAGGAGATGAAGCAAGGAAAAACCATATTTGATATCGCGCGCGAATTCGCCGGGCATTCCCGCTTCCTGAGCGATTTTGGTAGTGCGAGCAATCGACAGTATGTCGAGGCGATCTATCAGCAGGGACTAGGCAGTGCCGGCGATGACAAGGGGATTGCCTACTGGACCGCCAAGATCAATTTGGGCGAAACACGTGCTGACATGCTGGCAGAATTCACGATAGCCTCTCTGACGGCCAATCTGGTCGCTGCGCATGATGCGCATGCGATCACGGATGCTGAATACGTGGTTGCGGCAGCCCGCCAGAATTCATTGCTGAACCGAATCGACGTTGGCACTGCATTCGTCAACCAATTCGGTGCACTCAGCAATCCTTTGGCAGCGCTCGATTCTGACAAGGCCTATCATGCGGCGCAACTGGTGCAAGCTAAAATCGATGGCACGGATGCGTCGCTGCAGCAGGCGCTGACGCAGTTGCACGTAGCGACCACGATCGAAGCAGTGCTCTTGCAATTTATGCTCGCTGCTAGTGTGCAGTTGATCGGCCAGTCCGAGCAGGTGGCGACGTTCACGTAGGCACCGATAGCTTGCTGAGTCGAATGCTCGATCAACGAAAGTCGAGATAACATTGCCTCGATTTCGCAATGGAAATAGTGCGATTACAGCATTGAGGAAACGCCATGTCCGATCTTCCGATCACAAGTACGCTGGATGCATGGACGCCGAACGATCTGCGGCGCGGCGGTTTCGATGCCGATGGTGTCGCCACACCTGCCTTGCGCGCCGCCGCCGGCAAGCCTCAGCTCACGCCGTCGCCCGGGTTAGCCGCATGGTTGGCGGAAACGGGCGGATCGCTGGCGTTCTCTACCTATCAAACGGGTCGCCTGTTTTTTTTGGGAAGCAAGCCTGATAACTCCTTGTACGCACTAGAACGGCAAATTGGTTCGGCGATGGGACTGGCGGTCGACAGCAAGACGCTATGGGTCGGCGGTCGCGATCGAATCTGGCGTTTTTCCAACACCGGAGCGGACCAGATCCGAGGCCAGCATTACGACGCCATCTACATGCCGCGCAAGAGCTATCTGGTGGCGCAAAGCAATACCCATGATGTGATCGCCGATGTCCGCTTCCAAGGCAAGCACTACGACCTTCTGTATGCCAATACGCAATTCAGCTGCGTGGCGGCGCCGGACGAACATTATTCCTTTCGTCCTGTGTGGGTGCCCGACTTCATCAGCGTTCTAGCCCCAGAAGACCGTTGCCACCTGAACGGCATTTGCGCGCGCGACGGCGAACTGGCTTACGTCACCGTCTGCGGCCGCTCCGATGCGCCATTGGGCTGGAAAGCTGGCAAGAGCCGCGGCGGCCTCGTGATCGACGTCCGAAGCGGGGTCACAGTATGCGAGGGCTTGTCGATGCCACACTCGCCGCGCTGGCACGCGGGGAAGCTATGGCTGATCGACTCGGGCGGAGCGCAGCTCGGCTACGTAGACTTTGCCAGCCGCAGTTTCGTGCCGGTTATCATGTGCCAGGGTTTTGCGCGCGGCATCGCGTTTGTCGGCGAGTTCGCGGTTGTCTCGCTAGCCCGGTTGCGGCCGAAATCAAACGGGCTGATCGGC
>JACMQD010000430.1 GCA_014377155.1 Herminiimonas sp. | reverse complement strand
TGTATAACCGGGAAACACTAGTCGGCTTGCTGATCGGCCTGCCTTTGCTGTACTGGCTCGGCGCGTTGCCGCAACGGGCTCTCGACATCCGTTTGGGCGATTTGTCGTACGGCGTGTTCCTGAATCACTTCCTGGTGCAATGGGCGCTGATCGGACAACCGCTCGGCTGGCCGGCGCTGGTAACCTACCTTGCACTGACACTGATGTTGTCGGTGGCTATCCAGTATCTGATCGAGCGGCCGGTGCTGCGCTGGCGACGCCAGTTGCGACAAGTATCGCCGAACGGCCGCTGACAGATTAAAGCGGCTCGTTGCCGGGTAGGTGCTGCGCCAGTGTTTGCAGCGGTTCTTTATGCACGTCATGGATCTTCACCAGTCCCGATGGCGGCGCCATCCTGATCGGCTGGCTGCGCGCGCTGTTGGACGACAGCACGTCGCTGGTGGTTTCCGGCGTGGCATCCCAGATCGGATCGTTGATCCCCTCGAACACGCTCTTGAGCTGCTTGCCCCAGGTATTGCGGATCATCTGAAAATACTGGTTGTGCTCGTCGATGGTGACGAAACGATTGACCGCCAGCTTGTCGGCCTCATAGACCAGCAGGTCGAGCGGCAGGCCGACCGAGATATTCGACCGTAGCGTCGAATCCATCGAAATCAGTGCGCACTTGGCTGCTTCGTCGAGGGGGGTGGTGGGGCTGATAACGCGGTCGAGGATCGGCTTGCCGTATTTGGATTCGCCGATCTGGAAGTAATTGTTTTCATCGTGCGATTCGATGAAATTGCCCGCCGAATAAATCTGGAACAAGCGGCAGCGCTCGCCGTTGATCTGACCGCCGAAAATCATGCTGACATTGAAGCCGATGTCGAACTGCTCAAGCGCCTTGGCGTCGCGGTCGTGGATATCGCGAATCGCTTCACCGATGATTTGCGCGGCTTCGTACATCGACGTCGCATTCCAGACGCTTTTGCGACCGGGCATCGACGGTTCGGAAATCAATTGTCGTACCGATTGCGAAATCGACAGGTTGCCCGCGGACATCAAGACCATCATGCGGTCGCCCGGATTTTCGAACACGTTCATCTTGCGGAAGGTACCGATATGGTCGACGCCGGCATTAGTGCGTGAGTCCGAGAGAAAAACCAGCCCCGCATCGAGGCGCATCGCAACACAATAAGTCATGGTGACAATCTGAAACGGAAATCCTGCAATGTGCAGTGGGTGCAACGCCGTTCTACGCAACCGCAGAGCGCTGGCGTCGCGCTATTTTTGATCACTTTTCGGTGGCGGGCCGAAAACCTGCGTGTAGGTCGGATAGAACGAGCAATACATGATGACCGTCATTACGACCGACAACGGCAGCAGGATCATCAAGGTGACGGTTGGTACATTGACGATCATGGCAATCACCGCGCTGATAATCGCCGGCAGCAGTACGCCGATGACGACCCAGAGCAGCGCGTACAGCAAGAACGCCCGCCCGGCGCGGCGCACCGCGAAGAAACTATAGAACACGGCTTTGCCGACCGTCATGTCTTGCCACATCACGAGCGGCGCGGCATACCACAGCGCCATCGCCGCCGGTGCATAGAGCAGGGCCGACAACAGCATCGCCATCGACATGTTGGAGTCGCGCATGGTGGCGCCGTCGAGCGCGATCTGGCCGCTCATCGCTCCCCAGAACACACCATCGTCCACCAGGCTCGACGCCGCCACCGCCACCACCGCCGACAGCAGGTAAAGCAAGCCCAGCAGCATCAGGCGGCTGAACGCCGGCGAGCGAAATCCTGTCAGCAGCAAGCTCGGATAAATGCGCTGGTCCTGCTCCAAATGCACGCAAGCTTGCATGAATCCCATCGAAAATACCGGTACCAGGATCAGCGGCAGGATCTGGCCCAGCACGGGAATGATGCCGATCCCCAGCATCAGGAACATATAGGTCAGAAAGAGTGTCGTCATTTCGGCTGGACGTTTGCGAAACAGGGCAAAACCCTGCTTGATCCAGATCCAGCCCAGGCCGGCAGGCATGTTGTCCATGGTCAGTCGTTCGATCGCGGTAGCGCCGGCGCGGCATGGTGGATTCGTTCGCGCAAGATGCGCTCGAAATGCGTCGGGTCGTGCGGCGTCAGCATCTCCGCTTCGCGCGGCAAATAAAAATCGACCAGTCGCGACAGCCAGAAGCGCAGCGCGCCTGCGCGCAGCATTGGCTGCCAGGCAAGTTGCTCGTCGTCGGTAAACGGCCGCACCGCGTGATAGGCATCGAGCATGGCGCGCACGCGCTGTTCGTCGAGCTTGCCGCTATCGAGATCGATGCACCAGTCGTTGACGGTAACGGCAACATCGAACAGCCAGGTGTCGCAGCCGGCAAAATAGAAATCGAAAAACCCGGTCAGTCTTTCGCCGTCGAACATCACGTTATTGCGAAACAGATCGGCATGGATCGGCCCGCTGCCCAGTCGGTGGTACGCCGGCGTGGACGCAAACGCATCCTGGAAATGCATCTCGGCGCGTAACAGGTCCTGGTTGTCGGACGAAAGAAATGGCATCACCATCGATGTCGCCAGGTTCCACCATTCAAGTGAACGCAGGTTAGGCTGGCGAATCGAAAAATCGGCCGCCGCTAGATGCATCTCGGCCAGCATCGCGCCAACCGCCGCGCAATGCACCGGCTGCGGCGACATCTGGCAACTGCCCTCGAGCTTGGTCACGATCGATGCTGGTTTGCCATGCAGTGCGTTGATGATGTCACCGTTCTTGCTGGCAATCGGCGCCGGCACCAGCACACCACGCTCGGCCAGGTGGCGCATCAGATGCAGATAAAAAGGCAATTGGTCGAAGGTCAGCTTTTCGAACACCGTCAGCACGTATTCACC
>JACMQD010000066.1 GCA_014377155.1 Herminiimonas sp. | reverse complement strand
TTGGGGACGATTGCTCATGAATGGTTATTCCGCACTGACGAATATGCCCGGAGAATGGCAACAATGGATCGCGGACAACATCAAGCAGTGTTGCTCTACCGAGTCGATGCTGCCGATGCTGATACGCGACGGGCATTTTCCGGCACAGGTTGCCTATGATGCAATTACGGAAGCGCGCGCCAAGCTGGACGGCCAGACCGTGGATCCGAGCGCCCGTCCCCAGATCGATCCGACGGTCAATACCATCGTGCTGGCGGACAAGCAGGTCGATGTGTTGTTTACGATGCATACGCCGGAGATTATCTTGTTCGGCAATGTCCTGAGCAACGAAGAGTGCGACACTATGATTGCCTATGCCGAACAGCGTCTGGCACCCTCGACGGTCATTACCGACCATGACGACGGCCAGCAGTTGCACGCGGCACGCACCAGCAACGGCGCCATGCTGCAGCGCGGAGAATCGACCTTCATCGCCATGGTGGAAGCGCGCCTGGCCGCGCTGGTCAACTGGCCCGTAGAAAACGGCGAGGGGTTGCAAGTCCTGAAATATGGCAAAGGCAACGAATACCGTCCGCACTTCGACTGGTTCGATCCGGCTTTGCCCGGACCGCGCAAGCATCTCGAGCGTGGCGGCCAGCGGGTCGGCACCATCATCATGTATCTGAGCGACGTCGACGCCGGTGGCAGCACCACGTTTCCAGTGGTCGGGTGCCAAGTCAAGCCGCGCAAGGGCTCGGCGGTATATTTTGCCAATACCAATGCGTTCGGCGTCCCCAACACCAATGCATATCACGGCGGCGATCCGGTGATCACCGGCTTGAAATTCATCGCCACGAAATGGCTTCGGGCACGCGCGCATTTTTAAGCGCGTCGCATGGTAATGGATCGGGTTCGGTGAGAGCGAACTGATCCGACTCTGATCCGACAATTTTCGACACTTGTCGATTGCCATGGCTGTCACGCGGCGAGGCACGCACCTTTGCATTCACTCACACAACAGGACACACCATGGATTGGACTTCCGGCTACGTGGCCGATATCGGTTATACCTACGGCTATTACACGGAGCTCAATCCGCTGCGCGTAAAACTGGCTTTCCTCAATGCCAATCTGGTTTGTCCGGACATGGGCCATGCCTGCGAACTGGGATTCGGGCAGGGCATGAGCACCAACCTGCATGCGGCAGCGTCATTGACGCAGTGGCACGGCACCGATTTCAATCCGGCCCAGGCCGGCTTCGCGCAGGAACTGGCTACGGTGGCCGAGTCGGGCGCGCGACTGTTCGATGAGGCGTTTGCCGACTTCGCGGCACGGGCCGATTTGCCGGAATTCGACTATATCGGTTTGCACGGCATCTGGAGCTGGATCTCGGACGACAACCGTGCCGTGATCGTCGACTTCGTGCGGCGCAAGCTGAAGGTCGGTGGCGTGCTGTACATCAGCTACAACACCATGCCGGGCTGGGCCGCATTCGCACCGATGCGACACCTGATGACCGAGCATGCCGAGGTCATCGGCGCGGCTGGCAGTGGCATCGTCAGCCGGGTTGGCGGCGCACTCGATTTTGCCGAAAAGCTGGTCGCCGTCAATCCGTCCTTTACGCGCGCCAATCCGCAGATCGCCGAGCGTCTGGCAAAGGTCAAGGCGCAGGACCCGCATTACCTGGCGCATGAATACTTCAATCGCGACTGGCATCCGATGCATTTTTCGACCATGGCAGAATGGCTCGCGGCCGGCAAGCTGGAGTTCGCCTGTTCGGCCAATTATTTCGACCATCTCGATGCGATCAACCTGACGCGTGAGCAGCAAGTTTTCTTGAAAGAGATTCCGGACGCGATGTTCCGCGAGTCGGTACGCGACTTCATGGTCAATCAGCAGTTCCGCAAGGATTACTGGGTCAAGGGCGCGCGCAAGCTGAGTACGTTCGATCAGATCGAGGCGCTACGTGCCCAGCGTGTGATGCTGATGACCACGCGTGCCGAGGTATCGCTGAAAGTCAATGGCGCGCTGGGCGAGGCGACCATGACCGAGGCGATCTATGCACCGATCCTGGATTGCCTGGCCGACCACAAGACCAAGACGCTGGGGCAGATCGAACGCGCACTGAAAGACTCCGGGGTTTCGTTCGCGCAGCTGGTGCAATCGGTTTTCTTGCTTGCCGGCGGTGGCCAGGTCGCGGCGGTACAGGACGAGGCCGCGATCGGCAAAGCGAAGAAGCGCACCGACAAGCTCAACCTGTATCTGATGAACAAGGCGCGTGGCGGCAACCAGATCAACTATCTGGCCAGCCCTGTCACCGGCGGCGGTATCGCCATGGGACGCTTTCAGCAGTTGTTCATGCTGGCCTTGAGCTTGGGACGCAAGCAACCGGCCGAATGGGCCGATTTCGTGTGGCAGCTACTGGTAGCGCAAGGACAAAAAATCGTCAAGGACGGCGTCACGCTGGAGTCGGCGGAGGACAATCTGGCGGAATTGACGATGCAGGCAAATGACTTTGCGCAGAAGCAGTTGCCGATCGTGCGGGCATTGCAGATCGTCTAGTGCGATGGGCGGGATCATGGGAGCTCCCGCCTTTCTTGCGCCGAAACCCAGACTTGCGGCCTGAAGCTCGGGCACAGGACGGCGCGCCGGGGTCTGCGCCGCAGGCGGCAATTGACCCCGTCACGCACCCGCAGGCAATTTACTGGGTCTGCGTCGTCGACGTGATGACTACCGGTGTCACCGGTACATCGCCTACACCATTGACGGTCGTGGTCGGCACGGCGGCGATCTTGTCGACCACCGTGGTCAAGCCGCTGACGACTTTGCCGAATACCGCATAGCCGCCACCGCTGGTGTCGAGCGTGACGTTATCAACCGTGTTGATGAAGAACTGCGATGTCGCCGAATCGGCCACGGAGGTGCGCGCCATGGCGATCGTGCCGCGCAAGTTACTCAGTCCGTTCGACGCCTCCAGCTTGATCGCGCTGCGCGTGACTGCCTGCTGCAGGCTGGCATTGAAGCCGCCACCTTGAATGACAAAATTCGGGAAGACCCGATGGAAAATCAGGTTGGTGTAAAAACCGGCCGAGACGTACTGCAGGAAATTATTGACGGTGATCGGCGCATTGTTCGGATACAACTCCAGCACGGTGTCGCCCAGTGATGTTTTCATGGTGACCTGCGGCAGCGGTATTTGCGGCGCGATCGCGGACAGATTGGTGCCGTCGGTCGCTTTGACTGTAACGGCCAAGTTCCCCGTTGCACCCGGCGTGCAACTGAATTTGCGCTGCACAGCCGTGCCACCTGCGACCTCGACCAGGCCATTGCAGCTTGGTGCGGTGAGGGTAATGCCTTTGTCGAGATTGGCCCCGCTGACGGTAAATGTCGTAGTCTTGCCATAGGTCAGGGTATCAGGCGTCACGCTCGTTACTGCTGCCACAACCACGGGTGGCGGCGTAACCGGCGTAGGTGGCGGTGTCACGACGACGGGCGGCGGCGTAACCGGCGCAGGTGGCGTTGCAATGTCGGTACCCCCACCGCCGCCACAGGCTGCCAATAATGCGGTAACGCCAAATACGAGGGTATACATGCTGGTTTTCATTGCGGGCTCCACATCGTTGTAAAAGGAGGGGAGTGTAGCATTGCGGCGCGGCGTGGACGATCATGTGTGGTGTGGCGCCGGGCTGCATAACAGGCTGTGCGAATCGATAGGGTGTTGACGTCTTTAAACGGACATTGGACGACGCTGCGAACGCCCGGAAGGCGTCCGTGCGCCAAGCGCCGACGCTGCGCCGGACGCGCCGGCACAATGCCCGATCAGACGTTGCCGGCCGTTAAATCGACTACCATCAAGTCTCGATTAGCCGATCGACGAAAAATCGGCAGCCGTCAACGCGGCGCCGGCGATCGTCACATGGCCAACCAGGATGACGTGCCCTGCCGCGACTTCCGTGGAAATCGCATTGCCGGCGATGGCCGCACCGTCCGCGATGTAGACATCGACGATATTGGTCGGCGAGTTGGTACCGACCAACAAAATCGCGCCTTGCGATATCGTCGTGACGCCGCCCGCCAGACTCTGGTTGCCAGGTAAATTTGAATTAAGCAGCTGGCTCGTTCCCGTAAAGACACCGATATGCGTGCCGCTGATTGCGCCGGCACCGCCAAAATTCATGCCGTGGAATGTCGACGCCGAGAATGCCAGGACATCGGTTCCACCTCCAGTGAATTTCGTAATCGAATCGAGGCCCACCGGCGAGATCGACGTCGCACCGCTCCAGACGGTACCGGCTACAAATTTAATGGTATCCACGCCCGCACCGCAATAAATCGTATCGTCGCCAGCGCCTGCATTGATGATGCTGCCACCGCTGCCAGCCGTGATCGTATCGCTGCCTGTTCCTGTCAAGACCGTACTGAAGCCCGTCACGCCGCCGAGATCGACGGTGTTGGCACCATCACCGGCGCTGATGGTGCTGCTGCCACTGCCGGAAATGGTGGCGGTGTCAGCGCCATCGCCGGTATTGACGGTGTTGCTGCCATTGCCTGTAATCGTGATGGTATTGGCATTGCCGGTACCGACGAGGTTGTTGAACGTGTTATTGCCGCTGCCATTGATCGTAACCGTATCGGAGCCACCCAAGCCGTTGACCGTCAAATTCGCATTGTCGTTGTAGGCGACGGTATCGGCACCCGCGGACAGATTGATGGTCGTGCTGCCTGGCGTCGGTGTAGGAGTAGGTGTGGGTGTCGGTGTGGGTGTCGGCGTAGGTGCCGGCACACCGCTTGATACTGTCGAGCCGTTGGCCGATACGACGATGCCCGATGCACCATTGCTCACCGTCGAGCCGGTCGGGGTGCTCGTGCCCAGCACAGTGGTCACGAAAGCGTCGAACGTCCGCAGGACGCCAGCAGTGCCTGCCAGAGGATCGCCACCGATCTCGAAGCTGAACGTATTTGCGCCGACCAAGTTGATCGTTGCGCCATTACTCAAGGTCAGTTGGAGCGCCGTTGCCGATACCTTGCTGCTGGCGATGGTCAGGCCGCCAATCAGCTGCAGGGTATTCGTGCCTTGGGTATCGCTGATATTGATGACCTGGTTCGCGGCAAAATTCGAGCCGCTTGCCAGGACGTATTTGTCGTTGCCGGCGCCGGCGCCGACATTGGCTGAATCGGCTGATGTCAAAAAATTAAGATCGTTACTGGAAGTGAAAGGCATTGTGGGTCTCCAAAAATACGTGAAATGTCCACAGCTACTTTCACAGCCATGGATGCTGGTGTTGTAATTCCTGTTGTTGCCAAAGGACTAGACTTTGCGGGATCAACAGGTCAGTTGGTTTCGACGCCTCAGGTAATAGGACCAGGCGCGTCGAAACCCATGTGTACCGGCGCGCGGTTGCTGGCAATGTAGGGTGGAATGAAAATACCGTTGCACGATTACGCGGGGCAGGCTCGGTGCATCAAATGCACGGTCAAGCGAAAACCGCATCATGTCACTGGCGATGGTGAAGCTGCTCAGACTGTCGTGCGACTCGGGTACGGACAGACGTTCTTCAACTGCATCAAAAAGGAATAATTCGGCAGGTGCTATTCGCAAGGCGTTGGTCGATTCGACCGCCGATCGTCCTGCTGACAATGCTCTTGCACGTGGGTCGGGTCGCACGATCATGAATTCGTGTCTTTGTAAAACGAGCCTAACTTAAACTGAATATAGCAGCCATTGCCGATTGTAAATGTTGCCCAAGTAACTTACGCGTCGATAAAATTTGAACGGGAAAATTGTCGAGTGATACATCGATGCGCTCCGTGCCGCGAAAGCGAAGTGCTAAAAAACGCTTGCTCGCTTAGGGTGGTTGGCGCTGTCCATGGGTCGCCCGTCGGACCATCGTGTGTCGGTCAGAGCAGTCGCTTGATCGGCCCCGGACGCTAGCGAGCAGCCACATGGCACGCGATCAAGCCGCCCCCTGAACCCGCCTGGATCGACTCTTCGCTTCATAAAGTGCTTTATCGGCTTCTTGCAAAAGAGCGAATGCGGATGTGCTTGCCCCGCCATAGGAAGCAATGCCGAACGAAATGCCGACATTGACCTGCTGACCAGTTGACAGCGTGATCGGTTTTTGGACCGCCGCGACGAAACGCCGCGCCATTGCGGCAATGGCTGCCTGGTCGCCTTCGCGCGTGATGACGGCAAATTCATCGCCACCCAGGCGTGCGAGCACGTCGCCCATGCGAATCTCCTGTGTCAACCGTCTGGCAACCTCGCGCAACACTTCGTCGCCGGCGGCGTGACCGACGCGATCATTCACATCCTTGAAGCCATCGAGGTCGAGGAACATGACGCTCAAGGAGGTCGCAGATCGATCGGCATAGCCAATTTCAGTGGTGATCGTTTTATCGAACTGCGCACGGTTCGGGATGCCGGTAAGATAATCGGTCATGGCCATCCGTTCCAGAACCAGCGCACGTTTGCGTGCCTGGATGGCTGTCATGACAAGGGTGGCGAAGTCACTCAGGGTATGGCGCTGGGAATCTGTAAAAGTGCGCGGCTCGATGTCGATAACCGCAACCGTGCCCAGCGCATAGCCGGATGGATCGACGATCGGGGCGCCGGCGTAAAAGCGAAGATGGGGCGCGTCGGCGACGAGGGGGTTGTCCGCGAAAAGCCGGTCATTCAACAAGTCGTTAACAATCAGAGGCTGACGCGGACACATGATGGCATGCGCGCAAAATGCGATCTTCCGATCCAGTTCCGGCACTGCCAGACCGAGCTTGGATTTAAACCATAGCCGGTCCGTATCCATCATGGCCACCACGGCGATCGGTGCGTTGAAGGCATGTGCGACAACCCGCGTCAATGCGTCGAACTCCACTTCGGGTTCGGTATCGAGGATTTCATAGGAGCGAACCGCGCTGATTCGCTGCGGCTCATCCTCGGGAAGAGGGCATCTCATTTCCGGCAACATGGTGTTTCCCCGATCTCGCTTAGTCCGTGATTTTTATATGCAAGGCAAGGATATGCCGCGCATAAAGCAACCCGACAAGATACTACGATTTTCGTTAAAGTTGCGCAAAAACAATATTTAAGTCACCTATTGGGCCAAAAAACAACCGCATTCTGACTGCGTGCCAATAAGTCTAATTTTTGTTCAATCCGCGTCCGAAAGGTCGCTTCAAGTTGTCATTTTGGATTGTAAAATTAAAATGGTCGAAATCGGACAATCGATCTTGTTGTTTGAAATTCGCGCCCTACAATGTACCCACAGAGGCGACAGGCACCGAAACCACGGTCGTTTTGGCCGGCAAGCCTGAGCGTCGACTGTTCGGCAAAACGCGGCTCGCCTATCCAATGCAGGCCTCAACGTACAGGCTGTATCGCAGTCTCAACCGGCAGATCCGACATGGTTCGCACAGTTGCCTGACTGGAGCCGCTAATGACGCTGCCTCGTGCTCGATCACACTAGACCCGGGCGGTGGGCCGGTTCCACTATAAAAAATTGCACAAAAGCCGGAACCCCTTGCCGGGTTCCGATGGGCGCTCGCGCGCGCTTATATTTTGAATACGGAGTAGCAAATGATTGCCAGCTTAAAAATTGGGAACATTGCACATCTGGCGGTACTGAAATTAGCAGCAGCGAAATCGGTAATCGGCCTTGGTGTGCTGGTGGGCGGTGCCTCCACCGCACTGGTCACCACCGATATACTCGAACCAGATTACGTAATGGGCGCAACGGCGCTGATTAATCAGATGGTCGATATGGAAGCCGGGATGCCGGCCGTCGCGCTGCCAGATGAGAGAGCAGTCTCGACAGCGCCAGCGTCGACTGCAGTGGTCGACGGTGACATGGCACCGGAAAATATTCCACAGATCGTCATCACTGCCAAGCGCATGTCAGCTTCAGAAAAGCTTGCATACGATGCCCAGAGCCTGTTGCAGAATCTAGCCTCGCTGCGCTGAAGCGCCAGCAGTTTCCGGCAGCATCGGCAACTAGATGACGACGGCATCCGCGTCGGCCCCAAAAACGACCACGCGGTTTCGCCCGTCCGATTTTGCGCAATACAACGCGACATCGGCGCACCGGATCAGATCCTCGGATACCCTGCCGTTCTGAGGATACGTCGCAACGCCAAGCGATAAGGTGACGCGAATTTCCGCAGTGCCGACGGCGATCACGGTCGTGCTGAACATGTCGCGCCACGCTTCGGCGCGTTCGAGCGCGGTAACAAGCGGCATGTTCGGCAGCAGCATCAGGAATTCTTCGCCGCCGTAGCGGCAAGCGACATCGGATCCACGCGCCCAGCCGTTGAGCAGGTTCGCCAGCGTTTTGAGGACTTCGTCGCCGGCTTGATGGCCGAACTCATCATTGACGCGTTTGAAATGATCGATGTCGATCATGATCAGGCTGAGGGGCTGCTGCTCGCGCTCGCAGCGTATCAGTTCGCGTTCGAGTGTCGGATTGAAATAGCGCCGATTGTACAAACCCGTCAACGGATCACGGTTGGCTTGCTCGCTGAGCCTGGATTGTAGCGCGGTAATCTCGTCGAGCTTTTGTTGCAGCGCCTGTTCGCTCACGCGCAGTCGTTCACGCGCTTCGTGCAATTTAACCGATCGTTCATAGACGCCTTGGGCAATGATCAGCATGAACATCGACACGCACGCGATGCTCAGCAAGGTCGTGGGCAACCCCGTCTGCGGCGAGATCTTGAAGCCGGCAAATCCGACATACAAGCCGGCGCCCAGCGCCATGGCGGCAAGCGACTGAAAAAATCCCATGCGGCCGTAGAAGACCGTCAGATTGAATGCCACGCCAATGAAGAGAATAAACGTAATCCAGATCGGGAATTCCAGCGCGGCCGCCCACAGCCCGAACAGCATGCCGTCCGCCAGCATGTTATTGCGTTCTGCAGGGCGGGGATTGCTGGCCGTGCGCGCCAACCTATAGGCCAGCTGCGGATACGCAAGGAATTGAAGGACGAGCAGCACCCACGCGACCGGACCCGCACCCTTGGAATACATATGCGTACCCAGTGTGACGAGAAGCGACAAAAAGATCCAGGTCCGGTTTTGATGATTCATCCGGACAATCCAATGTTCTTGCTTTTTTAAACTTGGCATCCTGACCTGCACTGGCATTGGTTCTGACGAAACGGTAGTTACTAACTACAACGTTATCTAAGCTAACACAAGGCGTCGAAAAGTGGTGTTTCTCGGAAAAAATACGCATAGTCGAGAGCAAGGCGCGCCACACTGACCCCGATTGATTTTATTGCCAGGTAAGTACCTTACTTCAGGATCGCCACCCCCTTGATCTGCGCATATACCATCCGCCCCGGCGCCAGCTGCATGGCCGTCGCCGATTTGAGCGTGATACGTGCAAGCAGGTGTGTGCCGCCCGCCTCCAGTTCCACCATGGCCTGACCGATCGCGTCATCCGATGTGGCGACAACCGTTGCTGCCACGATATTGAGGATGCTGGTGTCGCGCTGCGGCGTCAGGCTCAGGCTGACGTCGCGTGCCTGGATTCTGATGCGCACTTTTTTTCCGATGCGTGCGGTTTGCTGCGGCAACAGCAACTGCCCGCCGCCGAACTCGGCACAGCTCAAATGAAATTCCGGATCATGGCCGACGATCGTCGCTTCGATCAGCGCACCGGCCGCGTCGCCGTGCGCAATGTCGAGATCGAGGCGGGTGAGCAGGTCGATGGTCAAGCCGTGTGCGACGACCTTGCCGGCGTCGAGCAGCACCAGATAATCCGCCAGCCGCGCCACTTCTTCCGGCGCATGGCTCACGTATAAAACCGGGATGTCGAGTTCGTCATGCAGGCGTTCCAGATAGGGCATGATCTCGGCCTTGCGTTTGCCATCGAGCGCTGCCAGTGGCTCATCCATCAACAGGATACGCGGACTGGTCGCCAGCGCGCGGGCAATGGCGACGCGCTGGCGCTCGCCGCCGGACAACGTCTCCGGCTTGCGATTTTTCAGATGACCGATGTCGAGCAAGGCCACTGCCTGCTCCAGCGACACGCGGCGTGCATCGGCAGGCACGCGGCGCATGCCGTATTCGAGATTGCGGCGCACGTCGAGATGCGCAAACAAGCTGGCTTCCTGAAATACATAGCCGAGCGCGCGCTGGTGAGTGGGCAGGAAAATGCCGCGGCTGTCGTCTTGCCAGACTTCGCCGTTGACTTCGATATAGGCGTCGGATGCGCGTTCCAGCCCTGCCATCACGCGCAGGCAGGTGGTTTTGCCCGAGCCGGATGGACCGAACAGGGCAGTCACCCCGCGGCCCGGCAATGCCAGGTCGACCTCCAGCACGAACGTTTGATAATTAACCTTGAACCGCGCACGCAATTGCGAACCCGACGATGTCTGCCCGCTCATCGACGTCGTCCGGTCGGATTCAGTGTGTACAGCGCCATAAGCACGATCATCGAAAACAGCACCATGCCGGCGGCCAGCCAATGCGCCTGCGCATACTCCAGGGCTTCGACATGGTCGTAGATCTGCACCGATACCAGCCGTGTCTTGCCGGGGATATTCCCGCCGATCATCAGCACCACGCCGAATTCGCCGACGGTATGCGCGAAACCCATAACGGATGCGGTAAGGTAACCGGGTCTTGCCAACGGCAGGATCACGCTGAAAAAAGTGTCGAGCGGCGAAGCACGCAATGTGGCGGCGACTTCCATTGGCCGGTCGCCGATGGCTTCGAAAGCATTCTGGATCGGCTGCACCACGAATGGCATCGAATAGCATACCGAGCCCACCACCAGTCCTGTAAAACTGAATGGCAGCGTGCCCAGGCCGAGCGCGGTCGTCAACTGACCGATCGGCCCGTTGGGGCCCATCGTCACCAGCAGATAAAAACCGATCACGGTCGGCGGCAGCACGATCGGCAATGCCACCAAGGCGCCCACCGGGCCCTTCAGCCACGAGCGTGTGCGCGCTAGCCACCATGCCAGCGGTGTGCCGATCACCAGCAGGATGAGCGTGGTCAGCCCTGCGAGCCTGAACGTCAGTGCAATCGCCGCGAGATTGGCGTCATCGGGCATCCGGCGTCGACTACAGTTCGTAGCCGAAGGTGCGGATGACGGCTTTGGCCGGTGCCGACTTCAGGTAAGCGAACAGGGCGGCGGCCGCTTTGTTGTCCTTGCCGCGCGCGAGGATCACGGCATCCTGGCGGATCGGGCGGTGCAGGCCGGCGGGCACGATCCAGGCCGAACCAGCCCGGAGCTTGCCGTCTTCGAGCACCTGAGAAAGCGCGACGAAGCCGAGTTCGGCATTGCCGGTGCCGATGAAACTGTAGGTCTGGCCGATGTTTTCGGCCTGGACGAATTTCGGCTGCAGCTTGTCGAGCACGCCGAGCCTGCGCATCGTCTCGATCGCGGCGGCGCCGTAGGGGGCGAGTTTGGGGGAGGCGAGCGCCAGATGCCTGAACGCACCGGTTTTCAGTATCTCGCCCTGTGCATCGACCAGGTCCGGCTTGGCCGACCACAGGACCAGCTTGCCGGTTGCATAAGTGAAGCGCGATCCGACCAATGCGCCGTTTTCCTTTTCGAGTTTGGCAGGTGTATCGTCGTCAGCGGCAAGCAACACCTCGAACGGTGCGCCGCTACTGATTTGGGTATAGAACTTGCCGGTCGAGCCGGAGGTCAGCACGGCTTTATGGCCGGTCGCCTTTTCGAAATCAGCGGCGATGACTTTCATTGGCGCGATAAAGTTGGCTGCCACCGCGACCTGGACCTCGTCGGCGAACGCGGCGCACGTGAGGCACGAGAGGCACAGGGACGCCAGCACGACAACCAGGGCTCGAACAGTTTTTGTCATGGAATTTGCTTGAACGTGTAAAGGACCAATCGTGAAGCTATCACAAAAAATGGCATGCATCTCATCGATCAGCGCCGAGCCACGAACACCGTGTCGTGAAGCGCGCAACGCGAAGCGAAGTAGCGTACGCGTTATTACTTCGAACGACAGGACAGGTTACGGGTGGGATAGAAACATTCGGCCAGGTGGGATACGGGGCGCATGACCATCCTGATGTATCCGAAATTCTCACGCTGACTTGCCGCCGTCGCCGCCTCTTAGTCCTTCTTTTTCAGACCGGCCAGCGCCGCCGCGAACGGGTTGTGCGTGGCCGCCTGCACCGTGGCCGACAACAGTCCTGCACCGCGGTCCGCTTCGAGATAGCGGGAGTGTTCGTTGTCGTGGCAGTACAGGCACAGCAGTTCCCAGTTGCTGCCATCGGGCGGGTTGTTGTCGTGGTTGTGGTCGCGGTGATGCACTGTCAGTTGCTGCACGTTGGTGCGCGTGAATTCGCGCATGCAGCGGCCGCAGACCCATGGATACATTTTCAGCGAGCGTTCACGATAGCCGCCTTCGCGCACTTCGGCAGCACGGCGCGCATCGGCGACGATCTTATCGAGCTTCGCCGGGTCCGGCTTCTTGGTTTGCATGGTGGGCTTTCGTTTGGGAGTAATTGGAAGGTGACCAGCGCGGTAACCCGCGACCATTTTAATGAGGACTGCACCGTTGTGCATTGTATGTCGGATGGGCTTCCGGTCAGGCGCAGGAGGAACATCGATCTTCGTGGCTGTGCGATATCCGCCTGGAATTGCATTACTATCGAAAGAACCGAACAAGCAAGGATGGATGCCGCCGGCCGTCGCGTGAACATGGAAAATCATGCTCACGCAACGTTATCGTAACGATTATTTCAGATTGGGTCGGCCTGTGCAATGACGCTGCGGCGACAGGGGCGAGAGGGGGACTTCAGTGGGAAAATGCATGGCATCGTCCGCAATTGCGTATTACGAACCAGTGCCGATCCGGACAACATGATTGAGGTTGTTGAACCCCGTTGCGGCTTCCCACATGTTGGTGTTGGCGAACTGAATCGCATACTCCGGACGGTCACGCAGTGTCGGTTCAGGGTCAGGCAGTCTCAGCAGTACGGAATAATCGCCAGCAGGTACATTGCCCGGAATGGTCACCGGTAGATTGACGACGATAGACGCGCCTGGAAGCCACGTGCGCGGGTCTGTTGCAACCGGAATACGGTAGACCGTGCCGTTGTAATAATGGCGCAACACTACTTCAATGGCACGGGGGTTGAACGGCGCCGCCCAGCCGCGATTTTGTAGCGTCAGATTAACTGCCAGCGGGCCACCCGGTCGGGCGCGGGAGGCGTAACTGCCACTTTGCAACGTCAGGCGATATCCCAGCTTCTGTTTTATTTCATTGAAACAGCCTTGGGTTTTCCAGTTGCTGATGACAGTAGGGCTGTAGCCGAGATTCAGATACGACCAGTGGAACAGGGCCATTTCGTTCATGGCGTTTGCGCAGTCGGACCGGGGCGAAACGTAATTGCAGGTTTCGCCGCCGGTCGGCAGATATTTCGATTCATTGGCAAGCCACGGATACTCGACACTGGTGTTGCGGTAGGTGCCATAGTCATTGTTTTGCGCCAGGAAGCAATCATTGTGCTGGCCGATGCGCGCTCTGGCGCTGCCCGAAAATGCTTCGAGGGGCGCGAGGGTCGCCGCGCCGTACATGCGCATCTTGAAGTCGGGCGTACGAAGCTGCAGCATGCGCTCTGGCGGCAAAATTTGCAGCAGCTGGTCCACGAGCGCCTTGCGATCGACCCAGTTCTGCGTCGTCCAGTCGAAGAAACTACCGAAATTCTGGCTGGTCGCCCATTCTCCCCAATCGCCGATCAT
>JACMQD010000065.1 GCA_014377155.1 Herminiimonas sp. | reverse complement strand
GGGTCAGGACAAGCGCAGCTATACCCGCGCCACGTCGTCGCAGCGCAGCGTGCGCGCCGGCGGCAAGCACAACGACCTTGAAAACGTCGGCTACACAGCGCGGCACCATACGTTTTTTGGAATGCTCGGCAAATTTTCTTTCGGCGATTACTTCAAGCGCGACGCGATCCACTATGCATGGGAATTGCTGACCTCGGTTTATGGCCTGCCGAAAGAAAAGTTATGGGTAACAGTCTACGAAGAAGACGACGAGGCCTATGCGATCTGGGAAAAAGAGATCGGCGTGCCACCCGAACGCATAATCCGCATCGGCGACAACAAGGGCACTCGTTACGGTTCCGACAACTTCTGGCAGATGGCCGATACCGGTCCCTGCGGTCCCTGCACTGAAATTTTCTACGATCACGGTCCGGAAATCTGGGGTGGCCCGCCGGGTAGTGCCGAAGAAGACGGCGATCGTTATATCGAAATCTGGAATCTGGTGTTCATGCAATTCAACAAGGACGAGGCCGGCGTGTTGCATCCGCTGCCCAAGCCTTGCGTCGATACGGGCATGGGCCTCGAGCGCCTGGCAGCGGTGTTGCAGCATGTGCATTCGAACTATGATATCGACCTGTTTCAACATCTGATCAAGGCGGCGGCGCGTGAAACCGGCTGCACGGATCTGGCCAATAATTCGCTTAAAGTCATCGCCGATCACATTCGCGCATGCTCGTTTCTGATCTTCGACGGCATTATTCCCGGCAGTGAGGGCCGCAGCTACGTCCTGCGCCGGATCATTCGCCGCGCGCTCCGTCATGGCCACAAGCTGGGCCAGACCCGGCCATTCTTTTACAAGCTGGTCAATGATCTGGTCCTGGAAATGGGCGCGGCCTATCCCGAATTACGCGATGCTGCGCCGCGCATCGAGCAAGTGCTGCGTCACGAAGAAGAGCGCTTCGGTGAGACGCTCGAAAACGGCATGAAAATCCTCGAAGCGGCGCTGGCAAAAAATAGTGCCCATCTGGACGGCGATACGGCTTTCACCTTGTACGACACGTACGGCTTTCCGCTTGATCTGACGGCTGATATCTGCCGCGAGCGCAATGTCACGCTCGATGAAGCCGGTTACGATACGGCGATGCAGCGGCAAAAGCAGGAAGCCCGCGAAAAAGGCAAATTCAAAATGACGGCGGCAGTTGAGTACGACGGCGCCAAGACCGCGTTCGTCGGCTACGACACGCTGGAGCAGGACGGCAAGGTCATCGCGCTGTATGTCAACGGCACTGCCGTAACCAAGATCGAGGCCGGCCAGGAAGCGATCGTGGTGCTCGACATCACGCCGTTCTACGCCGAATCGGGCGGACAGGCCGGCGACTCCGGCGTGCTGGAATCGGCAAATGCCCGTTTTGCGGTGGCCGATGTGCAAAAGGTCCAGACCGACGTGTTCGGCCATCATGGGGCGTTGACTTCAGGCGTGCTGGCCATTGGCGATACCGTCGCGGCCGAGGTAAATGCGGAAGTGCGCGGCAAGACCATCCGTAATCACTCCGCTACCCACCTGATGCACAAAGCCTTGCGTGAAGTGCTGGGTAGCCATGTCGCGCAAAAAGGTTCGCTGGTCGATGCCGACAAGACGCGCTTCGATTTCAGTCACAATGCGCCGATGACAGCCGACGAAATCCGTCGCGTGGAGGAAATCGTCAATCGTGAAATCCTCGCCAACATCGGCACCGAAGCCAAGCTGATGCCGTACGACGACGCCGTCAAGTACGGCGCCATGGCATTGTTCGGCGAAAAATACGGTGACGAAGTTCGCGTGCTGGGCATCGGCTCGTCGCGTGAGTTGTGCGGTGGTGTGCATGTAACCCGCACTGGCGACATCGGTCTGTTCAAGATCGTCGGTGAAGGCGGCGTCGCGGCTGGTATTCGTCGGGTCGAAGCGGTCACTGGCGAAGGCGCATTGGCCGTTGTGCAAGCACTGAGCAGCCGCATCGCCGAAGCCGCCGCAGCGCTCAAGGCGCAGCCGGAAGAACTGACACAGCGTATCGGCCAAGTGCAGGATCAGGTACGTTCGCTTGAAAAGGAACTGGCCAGTCTGAAGTCGCGGTTAGCATCAAGCCAGGGCGACGAACTGGTATCGCAGGCAATCGATGTCAACGGCATCAAAGTGCTGGCGGCGACGCTCGAGGGCGCCGATGTCGCGACCTTGCGCGAAACCATGGACAAACTGAAAGACAAGCTGAAAACTGCGGCAATCGTCCTGGCCGCAGTCCACGGTGGCAAGGTTAGCCTGATTGCCGGCGTCACAGCCGATGCGACTGCGAAGGTCAAGGCCGGTGAACTGGTCAATTTCGTCGCGCAGCAGGTCGGTGGCAAGGGAGGCGGACGAGCCGACATGGCACAGGCCGGCGGCACCGATCCGAGCGGCCTTGAGCAGGCGTTGCGTGGCGTATCCGCCTGGGTCGCCGAGCGCGCATGACGCGCATCGCAATTCGACGGGCGGAGCCGGCCGATGCCGAGCAGTGCCAGCGCATGTACCGCAACACGACCGTGTATTCTGGCACCCTGCAGTTGCCGCATCCGTCGGTCGAGATGTGGACCGAACGCTTGCGCACTGTGGATGCCAATCGTCATCTGCTGGTCGCGCTGATCGACGACGTAATCGTCGGCACCGGCGGTTTGCATTGCGAGCCGCACGCACGCCGACGGCATGCCGCCGGTGTCGGTATCGGCATCGCCGAAGACTTTGCGAGGCAAGGTGTCGGCACCGCCTTATTGCGGGAGATGATTTCCCTGGCCGATAAATGGCTGGGCATATTGCGCCTCGAGCTCACCGTATTTTCGGATAATGCTGCCGCGATCGGCTTGTATCGCAAATTCGGTTTCGAGCGCGAAGGCACGCATAAGTCCTATGCGCTACGCGACGGCGTCTACGTCGACGTGGATGCCATGGCGCGGCTACATCCCCATCCACCTCAGGTCACACCCCAATGAACACCCCGGAATTCAAATACTGTCCGATCTGTGCCGCGTCACTGATAATGCGTGCAGACGAGGGCGAGGGCGGCAAGGTTCGGCTGGCCTGCCCCGACGCGCACTGGACCCATTGGGACAATCCGTTGCCGGTGCTAGCGGCGCTGGTCGAAGTCGAAGGCCGCATACTGTTGGCCCGAAATGCCGCCTGGCCGGAAAAGACCTTCGCGCTGATCACCGGATTCATGGAACGCGACGAGACGCCCGAACAGGGCATCGCGCGCGAACTCAAAGAAGAAACCAATCTCGATGCCACCGACGTCACGCTGATCGGTGTGTACGAATTCATGCGCAAGAATGAGCTCATCATTGCCTATCATGTGAAAGCGCGGGGCGAAATCCGGCTGTCACAAGAGCTGGTCGACTATCGTCTCGTCGCGCCCGAAAAACTACGGCCCTGGCGTGCGGGCACTGGTTATGCCATGGCTGATTGGATGAAAGCGCGCGGCTTGCCTGTCGAATTCATGGATTGGCCTGCTCAACCTGCAACAACACAATAGGACGGTTCCTTTGTTGCGTTGCATCAAAGTGTGTGGTTTGCGGTAAAATTCGACAATTGCAATCCTACTGAGTTGAAAGCACCACCATGGAATTTCAAAAAGAACTCGATGCACGGGGGCTGAATTGTCCACTGCCGATTTTGAAGACAAAAAAAGCGCTCGCTGAGCTGGAAAGCGGGCAAGTCCTGCGCGTTCTGGCAACCGATCCTGGGGCGCTTCGTGATTTTCAGGCTTTTGCCAAACAGACAGGAAACGAATTATTGGCGCATTCGGAAGAAAACAAGGAATACGTGTTTTTCATGAAGCGCAAATAAGCTTGCTTGACCATTTCCATGGTTACACCGATTCGCCGATTGGAACGAAGCGATCCGATTTTTTGTCCCGGGCGAGCGCGCATTCCTGTTTCGCAGGGTGCTAGGTAACCCTCTCGTTAAAAATGGTTTATTTGCCGTGCTCCATGGTCAAATGTTGAGCTGGACGAGAAATGACCCTCCTGTTCGTGCCCTTTTACCTGCTAGGAGCTATGGGCCAGCCGGCGCGTGCCGCGCGAAAGAGGCCGCTCCTCACGACCATGCGATGGAACGGAGCAATGACAAAAATGTAGGCCCGGCCCAATCGGTTGTGGCAGTGAACAACTGTCGAAACAACGACTCGACGATTGCTTTTTGGGGTTGTTCCGGTCAAGCATAGTATCGAAATCCTGAAATTAAGATGCTTGTCGTCTTCCCCGACAATAATCTCCATCTCGTTCCTGCTATAGATTTTAAATATTCCCATTCGATCGGTGTTGCCGTCTGCGGCGAGTGTCGCTAGCTGCGTAGCAGTCTTGAGACCAAAGCCTAAAACCATCATGTCCCGGATTTTCATAAGCCATGAGATCCACGCTGGTTGATGCGATAAGATAAATCGGGCTAATACCTCTGGGTTGCCACATGCGCCCGGGGGAAGGCAAATCGAGAAAGCATCCGATAGGTTTAACGATTTATATATGTGGGCGATGCCGGACCTCGGTGGAATCGCGACAGATACGACAGAATTGAATTCGCTGGTCATATGAATTTCCGGAATATAACGTCAAAAATCACGGGAAGGAGGCAAGCTTAGCTTGCCGGAGGTCAGGTGGATTGGCGGGTCCGACATCATTGCACCGTGCCAGCGCAAGGCGCTCGACTTCTCTGCAAAAAGCAGTCGGATCATTATGTGATGCGAGGTGTGTTGCAAAGAGCGTGCATTGAGCACGAATGGTTTCGGAAGAGTAAAGATGACGGAGACTACGCGCCAGTTTGCGAGGCTGTAATCGTTTCGCAGGAATGACGCTGCCGACGCCGAGTGACACGATGCGCGCGCCATTGTCGAATTGATCCCAGGCGAAGGGAGTAATCAGCTGGGGAGTACCGGCGCGTAAGGCTTCGGCGGTCGTGCCGATGCCGCCATGATGGACAAGTGCGGCGGCGTGTAGGAGGAGGGCGGATAGTGGCACATAGGGTTGCCACAATACTGACTCCGGGAGGTTCTTTGGAATTTGTGCATATTCCTTGGTCAGGAAGATAGCGCGGCATCCGAGCCGATCGATGGCGGCGAGTGCGCAAGCAAAGAAATCAGCGGCATGGAGATTCCCGGTACCCGGAGTGAACACGATTGGTTTTTCGCTTGCCGCAAGAAAAGCCGACAGTTCCCCCGTGAAGCCAGCTTGCGGGCTTGCCTCAAATAATTGGAAATCACCGACTATTAAAGGGCGCGGCCAATCCGGTACCGAAGGCGCGAACCAAGGAGGGAAAAGGGTGATCGAAAGGTCAGGTGCCTCGGTGATGTGAGTCAGGAAAGAATCAATCTTCGGCAAACCCATCGGTATGCGGACAGCGTTGATTTGAGTAACGGCAACGGGGTCGATCCAGCCTTTCTCCACGAACCGCCAAAGAGCACGTCGCCAGCTCATCGGCACCCAGCGCGGCACGGACGTTGGGCCGATGGTCAGCGGATCGTGGCAAGTCCGCAAATTCGATGGAGCGAGATATGCGGCGGCGACCACTTTTACAAAGCCACGCTCGCGCGCGATTACTGCAGCCGGAACAGCAAACGGATGAGCGATCACGATTTGCGGTGCCTTTGCGCAGACCAACTGGAGGGCCTCGTCGATCTGCTTTAACTGTTCGCCATAGGTTGCCATTAAAGCTGAGAACCCTTTCTTGGGATCCCACAAATCCGGATTTGCCACGACACGTAGGTAGTCTTCGTCGGTACCTAGCCCAACAAACGAAAGCCCGGCTTGCTCAACAAGTGTCGCGTGGCAGCTGTTCGTTATAAACGTGACTTTCCGGCCGAGCATCTGTAATGCGCTCGCAATACGCATGAACGGGTAGATATCGCCAGCGGTGCCGACAGTTATTACCAAATAATGGGGCGTGATATCCGGCATGGTGAATCGCTTTCAAAGAGAATGTGGCGACGCCTATTGATGAGCCTCGCGTCTGAATTGTGCCGCACCACGAAACGGCGTCAATTTGAACAGGGGGTTAGCCGGCACTGGCACCTACCCATGTAAGCGACGCAACAGCCAACAAGGCCACCCAGCCAGGGTGACGTCCCTTTGTGCTCACAAGTACCAAAATGGCGCCGCCTAAATAGGCAGAAGCGATTCCGACAGCCACAATCGATGCGGGAGGGGCTGGTGAAAACGCCAGCCTTATCAAAACCCCGGCGGACGCCCAGGCAAAGATACTGACAAGGTGCCAGGTCGCCCAGATGATTCGAATATGCCGCTCGCGAAGTGGTGGTGCACCGAGCGTCGGGACCAGGCTGCCATCGCGAACGTGCCGAAAAATGAGATGCTCACCGAGGACGGAATGGACAATGCCGGTGAGTACAGCAATGACGCCGGCTATGAAATAAAGTGTCTGCATATTTACGTAATCCTTGAAAGTTCGCGTGCTGTTTGATCAGCCTGTCGCTTCTCTACCATGCCATACAGTATGGTGGATTGTTCCATCACCGATTGCAGTTGTCAATACCTTTTGGTATGGTGGTAGCATGGAAGAACGAAAGACAAGAAAATGCTGGCTCGATGCCGGCTTGCAAACGCTAGCCAGTCTAGGTCCGGATGGCTTGCGCATTATGTCGATCGCCGAAAAATTAGGTGTGACCAAAGGCAGCTTTTACTGGCACTTTAAAAATCTCGAGGAATACCAACTTGCCGTGCTTGGGCAGTGGGAGCTTTCACACACCCAGCAAATCATTGACTATGTGGAGCATGCGGGTGGTGAAGCCCAAGCAAAGCTGTACAACTTGCTGGCGGCGACGGTCAGCTCGGACTTTTCATTAAGTCGCGCGATTCGCTCCTGGTCGCTGGCCAATCGAAATGTGCAAGAGGTGCAAGCGCGGGTCGATCAAAAGCGCATCGAGTACGCTGCCAAACTTTTGCGCGCGGCCGGCTGGTCCAAAGACGAAGCAGCGACGCTCGGGCGCTGGGGCTATTGCGCATTAATCGGATATTCCGAATTGCCCGGACCGGCACTGACGGAAAAGCAGCTAAGGCTGATTCTCGCTGCCTGGATACCACGATAAGGCTCAAGATACCCGCTACTGTTTTCGTAATCCGATACAGGGGTAGAGCAGCGTGCAATCGGCACCCGGTCGCTGAAAGAATTGTTAATGAAAAAGATGTGTTCTTATTTGGTGACGTTGACATCGACAATCATGGAACAAAGACGCGATTAGGGACCATCCTCTAACCATTAATCGAACGATCGTGCTAAATTTCTGCATGTGTTCACATTCTCTCTTATAATCTGTTTTAGCTTATATTTACGTCAATCCCGAATTTCTTCAAAGGCACAGCTATGAAAGTGTTAGTCCCAGTCAAGCGCGTAGTCGACTACAACGTCAAGGTACGGGTAAAGTCCGATGGCTCCGGTGTCGATATCGCCAATGTGAAAATGTCCATGAACCCGTTCGATGAAATTGCCGTCGAGGAAGCCATGCGTTTGAAGGAAGCCGGTAAAGTCACCGAAGTGATCGCCGTGTCATGCGGTGTTGCCCAATGTCAGGAAACCCTGCGTACGGCAATGGCGATCGGTGCCGACCGTGGCATTCTGGTCGAGACCGATAGCGAGTTGCAACCGCTGGCCGTGGCCAAACTGTTGAAAGCCGTCGCCGACAAAGAGCAGCCGCAACTGATTATTCTCGGCAAGCAGGCCATCGACGACGACTGCAACCAGACTGGTCAGATGCTGGCCGCACTGCTCGGTTGGCCGCAGGCAACTTTCGCCTCGAAGGTCGTGTTGGAAGATGGCAAGGTAAGCGTTACGCGTGAAGTCGACGGCGGTCTCGAGACCATTTCTCTGACCTTGCCTGCGATCGTTACCACGGACTTGCGTCTGAACGAGCCGCGTTATGTCACGCTCCCTAACATCATGAAGGCCAAGAAGAAGACCCTCGACAATCTCAAGCCGGCTGACCTTGGAGTGGATGTCACGTCGCACCTCAAAACCCTGAAAGTCGTCGAGCCGCCGAAGCGCTCCGCCGGGATCAAGGTCCCCGACGCCGCGACGTTGGTAGCGAAGCTGCGCAACGAAGCAAAAGTCATTTAGGATCGGCGAGGACACTACCCAGGCGTTCCTGCGTGGTCCTCTTCATATAATTTGCATTCGGCCCAAGCGTATCGAGCGCGGGTCGTCAATCAAGGAACATCATGGCCTCATTAGTCATTGCTGAACACGACAATGCGTCGTTAAAGGGAAGCACGCTCAACACCATCACCGCTGCAGTGCAATGCGGTGGCGATGTCCATGTGCTGGTTGCCGGTCACAATTGCGGCGCCGCAGCCGCAGCGGTAGCGCAAATCGTCGGTGTGGCCAAGGTGCTGGTGGCCGATGCTGCGCCATTCGCTGACGGTCTTGCAGAAAACATTTCCGCCCAGGTACTGGCGCTGGCCGCGAATTACTCGCACATCCTGGCACCGGCGACGGCGTACGGCAAGAACATCCTGCCGCGCGTTGCCGCCAAGCTCGACGTTGGCCAGATTTCGGAAATTATCAAGGTCGATTCGCCGGACACATTCGAGCGTCCGATCTATGCCGGCAATGCGATTGCGACCGTGCAGTCGATCGATGCGATCAAGGTCATCACGGTGCGTACTACCGGTTTTGATGCTGCGCCCATCGGTGGCAGCGCTGTCATCGAAGCGGTTACCGGCGTCGCCGATTCGGGTACTTCGTCATTCGTTTCGCGCGAACTGGCCAAGTCCGACCGTCCTGAATTGACGGCTGCCAAAGTTATCGTATCCGGTGGCCGCGGCATGGGTTCCGGTGACAACTTCAAGCTTCTGGAGCCGCTGGCCGACCGCCTTGGTGCTGCAATGGGTGCGTCGCGCGCGGCAGTCGACGCGGGCTACGTTCCCAACGACTGGCAAGTGGGCCAGACCGGCAAGATCGTGGCACCGCAGTTGTATATCGCTGTTGGTATTTCCGGCGCGATCCAGCATCTGGCTGGTATGAAAGATTCGAAGACCATCGTTGCCATCAACAAGGATGCCGAAGCGCCGATCTTCTCGGTCGCCGACTACGGTATCGTCGGGGATCTGTTCGAAGTGGTACCGCAACTGGTTACCGAACTCGGATAACGTCCCACGGCAAGTAGTATAGATTCGCATCCGTTGCAGCAAACACGATCGGCAGGATTTGCAGCGTCAATCCTGCAATTCCTGCCTATTTTTTTGGAGTATTAAATGAGTTACGTCGCCCCGGTAAAAGACATGCTGTTCGTCATCAACGAACTGGCAGGTCTGTCTGAAGTCAATGCATTGCCCGGCTGCGAAGATGCAACGCCGGAAACCGTGGAGGCGGTACTCGAAGAAAATGCCAAGTTTTGTAGCGAAGTGATCGCACCGCTGAACTTCCCTGGCGATAAGGAGCCAAGCTACTGGCACGATGGCAAGGTCACCACCAGCAAGGGATTTAAGGAAGCGTTCAAGAGCTTTGGCGAAGCTGGCTGGCAGGGTGTGCAGCATCCTGTCGAATTCGGTGGCCAAGGCTTGCCCAAGCTGGTTGCAACACCCTGCATCGAAATGCTTAATTCAGCTAATCTGGCTTTTGCGTTGTGCCCGCTGCTGACCGATGGCGCGATCGAAGCGCTGATGACGGCCGGCTCCGACGAACAAAAATCGATCTATCTGGCCAACCTCATTTCCGGCAAGTGGACCGGCACCATGAACCTGACCGAGCCGCAGGCCGGGTCCGACCTGGCGATGGTACGCACGCGCGCAGTGCCCCAGGACGATGGCACCTACAAGATTTTCGGCACGAAGATCTACATCACCTACGGCGAGCATGACATGGCGGAAAACATCGTCCATCTCGTACTGGCGCGTACACCGGACGCGCCCGAAGGCGTGAAAGGCATCTCGCTTTTCGTTGTGCCGAAATTTCTGGTCAACGTCGATGGCTCGCTGGGCGAGCGCAACGACGCGCATTGTGTATCGATCGAACATAAGCTCGGTATCAAGGCCAGTCCGACTGCGGTCTTGCAATTCGGTGACCACGGTGGCGCGATCGGTACCCTGATCGGTGCTGAAAACCGTGGTCTCGAATACATGTTCATCATGATGAACGCCGCCCGTTTTGCAGTCGGCATGCAAGGCGTCGGCGTCGCCGAACGCGCCTATCAAAAAGCCGTGTGGTACGCCAAGGAGCGTGTGCAATCGCGCGACTTGTCCGGCTCGGCAGGCCCGGTCACGATCATTCATCAGCCGGACGTGCGCCGCATGCTGATGTCGATGCGCTCGCAGATCGAAGCGTCGCGCGCGCTGGCCTATGTGACAGCGGCAGCGTTCGATGCGGCGCATCACCATGCCGACGAAGCGACACGCAAAGCCAACCACGCGTTTTATGAATACATGGTGCCGGTCGTTAAGGGGTGGTCGACTGAAATGTCGATCGAGGTTGCTTCGACCGGTGTGCAGATTCACGGTGGCATGGGCTTCATCGAAGAAACCGGTGCCGCCCAGCATTATCGCGATGCGCGCATCCTCACCATCTACGAGGGTACGACCGCGATCCAGGCCAACGACCTGGTAGGACGGAAGACTGCTCGCGACGGCGGCGCCGTGGCCAAAGGCATCATCGCGCAGGTACGCAAGACGGAGGCTGAACTGGCTTCTTATACCTCGGGTGACCTGGCGGCGATTCGTAACCAGCTTGCAGCGGGTTCGAAAGCACTGGAAGAAGTCGTCGACTACACCGTCGCCAACATGAAGTCCGACATCAAGGGCGTATTTGCCGGCAGCGTGCTGTATCTGAAACTGGCGGGGATCGTGCTGGGCGGATGGCAAATGGCGAGGGCAGCGCTGGTCGCGCAACAGAAGTTACAGGCGGGTTCCGGCGACGCCCGGTTTTATCAAGCCAAAATCGGTACTGCGCGTTTCTTCGCGGACCATTTCCTGTCGCAGGCGAGTGCCTATCGTTCGGCCATCGTCGAAGGCAGTGCCGGTGTCATGGCGCTTGAAGAAGATCAGTTCTGAAGTGGTTTGATGTTCCTGAGAAAAGCAGCCTGCGGGCTGTTTTTTTTTACCAGTCATATCAGATTAAATTTGTTCCCGCCCTCCTCTCTTTTTCGTAATCTCGCCTACACTGACTTGATGCCTTTAGAAACCGGAGCGAGTCATGAAACGCTGGATCAATCAAGTCGGTTTCTTCGTAAGCTGTCTACTATTGCTTTGGGGCTCCGCCGCTGGCGCGGCGGACGCGATTAGCAAGACGGATGCGAAGGCGATACATATCGCGGTGCAATCACAGCTCAATGCCTTTTTAAATGACGACGCCATAAGCGCGTTTGAATTGGCAACGTCGTCGACCCGGGCCCAGATCGGCACGCCGGACCGCTTCCTGCAGCTCGTCAAGGAGAAGTACGGCGCGATCTACCGACATCGCATTGCCATATTTACCAAGCCCGAGATGGTCGATGGCAACACCATTCAGACAGTACGCCTTACGGATCGGGATGGTCTGGTATGGGTTGCGCTATACAAGATGCGGCGTGAACCGGACGGCAAATGGAAAATCGATGGTTGCCAGCTTTTCGGTACCACCAGCGTTTCGGTGTAAGTTTTTGCAAGCGCAACTGGTCAGCTTCTATCGTAGTCGGCCGATACAGGCACGATCGACGTCGGCCTCCACTGGGATGGCGTATATTGGAACCGGTGCTGCCGCCACCGCGTGCATCTCGCGCTGCCTAACGATACTGCCCTCGACGCCACCAATGTTTTTTCCTGAAAAAACGCCGGTCAGCAACGCGCCGACAACGCCGCCGATGGCATGCACGCCAAAGACATCCAGCGTGTCGTCATAGCGCAGGGCCGACTTGAGCGACGTCGCACCCCAGAAGCAGGCGATGCCGGCAGCGGCGCCGATCGCCATGGCACCCTCTACGCCGACAAAGCCGGACACCGGGGGTGATCGAAACCAGACCGGCGACTGCGCCTGATACCATGCCGAGGATCGGCGGTTTGCCACGGCGAATCCATTCGATCAGCATCCACGACATCGCACCGACAGCCGATGCAAGTTGGGTGACCAGCATCGCCAGCCCGGCGCGGCCATCGGCGGCGCCAGCGGAACCATCATTGAAGCCAAATCAGTCGACCCACAACAGTGAGCCACCAATCACGGTGAGGATAAGATTATGCGGCGGCATCGGCTTCTTGCCGAAGCCGGTGCGCGGTCCGATGATGAGCGCGGCTACCAAGATCCCACACCCAGGCGTTGAGATGGACCACGGTGCCACCGGCGAAGTCGAGCACGCCGCGTGCGGCCAGCCAGCCGGCTGCCAGACCCAGTGGGCGACCAAGGCATACACGACCGGTGACCACAGTGTCTTGAACAGGAACGACGCCGAAAACCCGATGCGCTCGGCAAAGGCTCCCGCGATTAAAGCCGGCGTGATGATCGCGAACGTCATCTGGAACATCATGAAGACGCCTTCGGGAATCGTCGGCGCCACATGATGCACCGGCAACTGACCAGCCTTTTTCAAAAATGCCATCCCATGCAGCATCAAGCGACTCATGCCCCCGATGAAGGGCGAGCGTGGCGTAAAAGCGAGGCTATCGCCAGTCACGACCCACAGGCTGGTGACCACGCATGCCGTGGCGACGCTATGCGCCATCGTGCCGAGCACTTTTTTTTTGCGTACCATACCGCTGGAAAACAGTGCCAGACCCGGCAGCGTCATCGGCAGCACAAGCGCGGTGGACATCAGCATCCACGCAGTGTCGCCGGCGCTGGCGCGCGCCGTATCGACCAGCGTTGGGCGGGTTATCGCTTCGGCGGCAGCTGTTGCGGGCTGTGCAATGGCGATCGCGGGTTGCAATGACGGCACGGCAACCGACCCTGGCTAAACCTACTTGAATCAGGGTCGCGTCGGGCGCTGGCGTTTCAGCGGCAGCCGGCATCGCTGACAGACCGAACGCTACGCTTGCCATGACGATAAAACATGCGATTGAATTATTCATCCTCGAACCTCTCATGTTGGCACCCTGTTACCTGCATGCGATTGGTTATTTGAAAGCAATTATTGTGTCATGCAGAAATTGTTGAATTTCCATGCAAGTTGTGCAAATGCGCGTTCATCAGCCAGCGCAACGCATCACTTTTGTCCTCTTTACCGCAATTCAGAGCATTGCCGAAAGTTTTCTACGTTGCAAAATCCGTATTGGAGACATGCAGACGGTACGTGATGGCTTTTAACCGGTGAATCGTTAATAATCCCTGCGCGGCAATGCGTACGCCATCAGAGTTCGGTATGCAGCAATTAGGCGCGCATCAGGTTATCCGGAGAGATCGAGGGAGAGTGCAATGTGGGAATTGACTGGGGGCAGCGGATGGGAATTCGTCTTGCGCGCTCTGCTGGTGTACGCTGCGGTGCTGCTACTTTTGCGACTTGGCGGCAAGCGCGAAATTGGTCAGATGGAACCGTTCGATCTCGTACTGTTGCTGCTGGTGTCGAACGCAGTACAGAACGCGATGAATGCCGGTGACAATTCGGTCACAGCCGGCTTGATACTCGCGGTATCGCTGGTGGTGATTAATTATCTGATCGGCCTTGGCGTTGCGCGAAATAAGAAAATTGCCAAAATTATAGAAGGCCAGCCGCAGTTACTGGTTCGCGATGGGAATCTTTGCGAGAAAGCGATGAAAAGCGCAAACATGTCAATCCGCGATCTTGAAGAGTCGATGCGGCTTAATGGTTGCGAGTCGATAGACAAACTGCGCTACGCGATTCTTGAAACTAACGGCCAGATATCTTTCAAAGAAACCAGACATGGCAGACCAGCGCGTCGTCGACGGATCGATTTAAGGGGCGCCCGCCGCAAGGTCCGGCATCATCGAGCGGCAGCAAGTGTGCTTGCGGCAGCTGATGAAAAACATGATCAGCCGTAGGCGCCACCTGTATAAAGAAGATCGAACACCCGCGCAATTGTGGCAATGAGCGCCGTGGCACCAAAGCCGAACG
>JACMQD010000064.1 GCA_014377155.1 Herminiimonas sp. | reverse complement strand
CGACGACGGCAGCGCTACCGCCGACGTGACGGTCTATGCCGAAGTCTATGATGCCAACAAGGCGCTGTTGAAAGAAGATGAATTTCTCGCCGTCAGCGGCAAGGTGTCGGAAGACCGGTTCTCGGGCGGCATGCGCATCACCGCCGAAAAGGTGATGGATATCGGCGCCGCGCGCGTCCAGTTCGGCCGCCAGTTTTCGTTCTCAGTCACCGGCAGTCTCGATCTGGCCCAGATGAAGACCGTCCTGACGCCACATCGCTGCGCTACCGGTTTGCCACTCATCGTGCATTACATCCAGCAGGGCATCGGCTGCGAAATCCGCTGGCCGGACGAATGGCGAGTGGCACCGGGGGACGCATTGAAGCAGTCGCTCGTGGACCGGCTCGGCGTGGCGGGCGCGGTCGTGGAATACTGACCCCGCGCTGCGCTAAACCAATCAGCCCAACAGGGCCCGTAAAGACGCCAGGGACGCCAGCGACAACATGCCGGTTTGACCCGGCCGCGGTTGACCTTTGCGGCTTGTCACTGGCTTGCCGATGCAGATTTCTGCAGCGCCGATCGGTGACAATAGCGTTTTGCCATCACGATCCAGCATTACGTCGCGCGGAGCGCCATCCTATTTTAAAGTGCGGGCATTCATCGATCATCTGCTGGCGCATTTCGGGCCGGAGCCGGATTGAGATCTGTATTGACGTATGCATCAATACCCATTTCTGGGCCGGCTTCGGATAGCTTATCCGATTGTTAGCGGGTAATTCAAGGAAAGCCATCTGTGGGTAGCCGCCACGCCGCTTTCCCCGACTCTAGCGGTTCACGAGAGATAAAATCGCAACCGCGTATCTTGCCCGGCTGTCGAATACATCCCTTCGACCGTCCTGCGGGCAGCGGCGCCGACCCGTGCGCGCAGCGCCGCATCGCCGGCGAGTCGCGCCAGGATGGCGCGTGCCTCGTCGGTGGTATCGAACAAAAATCCGTTTTCGCCATGCCGGATCCAATCCGCATAGCCGCCGTGAAAATGACACACGACGGGCAGTCCGCACGCCATCGCTTCGAAGACCACGCGGCCAAAGGTCTCTACGTGGGTCCAGGTGCGGTAGTAAAAAATATCCAGGCTCGTCAAAAAAGCAGGCGCCGGCATGGCGCCTTCGGGAGCGAGGTCAATGCCCTCGAACCCACCAAGCTGGCTGGCCAGGCAGCTGGCACCTTGCAGATGCACACCGATGCGCAGTCGCGCGAGTTCCCGGTAAAGCGAAATGTCATCGGGGTGGTGCTTGTCGACCGCATCACGACTCATGCGGCCAATGACGAGACGCTCGTTGGGTGCGCGGACCACGGGGTGGAACAGTGCAATATCGATCGGTGACGGATGCACCTCGCCATGCATGTCCAGCAGCTTGTTCTGAAAATTCGAAATGACGACGTACTCCGCATTCGGCCAAGCGAGCAAACGCGGCATGGTCGATGTCAGCCTCACGACTTTTGGGTGGAACGTGTTGTAGATGTAGATCAGCCGGCGCGGTTTGGGGATAACGTACGGCCACAGTTTGTTTCGCCAGTGCGCGCCGACGAATACATAGGTACCGCCGCGTGGAAAGGCGCCGTGACGGAGGGCGATGCGACGAATTGGAAACTGTTGCAGCAACAGCGGCGAAACCTTGGACGAAGTGGCCCACAAAGCGACGTCCGCCTTTTGTTTCAGCAATGTGTATAGCGACAATGCTTCGAGTTCGCTGCCGCCGCAGGGATTCTGGAAGCCGTTGAAAAGATGTACCATCGGGCGTACCACGACGTCGCCGGCGGCGCACGGATTCTGGCGCATCATTCGACGATATTGCCGGCTTGCTGTTTTGCCTCGGCTTCCGACAGCAGCATGAGCTTGAAATACTTGTGATAAGTGGTTTCGAGCGAACAGATTGCCACCATCAGACCGGCGCGTCCGTCCAGGAAGCCGCGCTTGAATACATAAGAGCGTAAAAAGGCAGCGACCGCATGCAGGATGGCGTTGGGGTAGCTGCTGCGCTTGCCGGCGGCAAAAGCCTGTTCGGCGCCGAGGCTGGAATATTGCACCAGCTTGCGCAGGTAATCGTCATCGTTCCGGTAACTGTAATGCACAATGTGCTCGCGCAATGTGCCGGTCAGGCCCTGGTTGACAATCACGCGCTCATGCACCAGATCTGTCGAAAAACGCGCGCTGTGACGCCGGAACAGCCGCACGATGTGATCGGGATACCAGCCCGAATGCCGGATGAACTGTCCGCAAAAGCTCGATAACCGAGGAATCGCATAGGACGATTCTTTCGACGCGGCGATGATCGCCTGGATTTCTGCCGCCAGGGCATCGCTGATGCGTTCGTCGGCATCGAGCGATAGCACCCATTCGCCGCCTGCAGCGTCCAGTGCGCGGTTCTTTTGCGGACCGAATCCGGGCCAGTCCTGGGTTTCGATGACAGTGGCGCCCGCCGCGCGCGCGATGGCGACGGTGTCATCGGTGCTGCCCGAATCCACTATAATCCACTGGTTCGCAAAACGGACGCTGTCCAGGCATGCCTGGATATTGGCGCCTTCGTTGCGGGTAATGATGATGACCGATAGTTTCATGGCGGTACGCGTGGTTTTCAGGAATATCGCACGCCAGGACCACCGCACGGCGTGATGCCGGTCCCAGCGCATGGATTGTAATCGCTTTTGGTTTCGGGCCGGTAACGAAAGGGCCTTGTCGCGGTGTGCATCACGCACTGCCCACACCATGGCGCAAATACAGGCCGTTTTCATTCATCAGACAAGGTTCAGTAAGATGGTACAGCGAGCGGCAGCATGACAATTCCACTGCATCTGATGCGGGTTCTGAGGATCATGAAACCCTATCGCAGGCGCACGTTGTTCGCAGTGCTGGCGATGTTCGTGACAGCCGGTACCGAACCGGTCCTGCCTTATCTGATGAGTATCCTGCTCGACAACGGCTTCGCTGGCAAACGCACCTTTTCGTTGTGGATGGTGCCGCTCTGCATAATCGGCCTGTTTGTGGTACGTGGCATGTCCACCTTTACCACCAATTATCTGATGACCTGGGTCTCGACGCGGCTCTTGAATCGCCTGCGCCAGATGATGTTCGACCGCATCCTCGACGTGCCGGTCGGGTTTTATGCCGGCACCTCGGTGGGTCGTGTGATCAACTCGATGATGTTCGAAGTGCAGCAGATTATCGACATGGTGCGTAACGTCCTCACTTCGCTGATTCGTGATTCGCTGGTGGTGGTGTATTTGCTGGGGTACCTTCTATACGTCAACTGGCGCTTGACGCTGATCGTCATGGTGCTGCTGCCGCTGATCGCGGCCGTGGTCCGGGCCACCGGCAAGCGCGTGCGCAAGCTTTCCAACGGTTATCTGGTGGTCAACGGCGAATTGACGCAAGTAATCGAGGAAACCACGCGCGCGCAGCAGGTGATCAAGATATTCGGCGGTCATCGCTACGAAAAATCGCGGTTCGAAGCCGGCTCCGACAAGCTGACGCGGTTTTCGATGCGCATGGCCAGTACCTCCGCGGCGACGGTGCCGCTGACACAGATTTTGGCGGCCTGCGCGCTGTCGATCGTGATCGTGATCGCACTGATCCAGACCGGCGACAACCAGACCACGCTCGGCGGCTTCGTGTCCTTCGTCACCGCCATGCTGATGCTGATTACGCCTCTGAAACACTTGGCCGAAATCAATGGTCCGCTGCAACGCGGGCTGGCCGCCGCCGAAGCGGTATTTACCCTGATCGACGCACCGGTCGAACGCACCGGCGGCAAGTCGCTGCCGGCGCGCGCCGAAGGTAGGCTCGATTTCGACGATGTCGGCTTTACCTATCCGGGCCAGGCGCAGACCGCGCTGACGCATATCAACCTGACGATCATGCCTGGTGAGACCGTTGCTTTCGTAGGCATGTCGGGCGGCGGCAAATCCACGCTGGTCAACCTCGTACCGTCTTTTTACAGCGCGACATCCGGCGAAATCCGACTCGATGGCGTACCGGTCGAATCGATTGCCCTCGACAGCCTGCGGGTGCAGATGGCGATGGTAAGCCAGAATGTGGTGCTGTTCGACGATACGGTCGCTGCCAATATTGCGTATGGCGACGCCGCGCCGGACCGGGCCCGCATCGCCGCCGCCGCCCGCGCCGCGCATCTCGACGACATGATTGCCAATCTGGCGCAAGGTCTCGACACCCAGATCGGCGACAATGGTACGCGGCTGTCGGGCGGCCAGCGGCAGCGTCTAGCTATTGCGCGGGCAATCTACAAGGACGCGCCGATCCTGATCCTCGACGAAGCTACCTCGGCGCTGGATTCGGAATCCGAGCGCGCGGTGCAGGCGGCGCTCGATGAACTGATGCGCGGCCGCACCACGCTGGTCATCGCGCATCGGTTGTCGACCATCGAACGCGCCGATCGTATCGTCGTGCTAGTCGGCGGCAACATCGTCGAAGTCGGCACGCATGCCGCTCTGCTTGCCAATGGCGGCGTGTATGCCAACCTGCATCAACTGCAATTTACGAAGGAGCTTGCCTGATGTCCAATCATCCGAATCATCCGATTTCGCGTTTTCCGGTACCCGAACTGAAGGACTTGCCTGACGATATCCGCGAGAAGATCATCGCGGTCCAGGACAAGGCGGGTTTCGTGCCGAATGTTTTTCTGACGCTGGCGCATCGTCCTGGCGAATTTCGCGCGTTCTTCCTGTATCACGATGCCTTGATGCTGAAAGAAACCGGCAACCTGACCAAGGCCGACCGCGAGATGATCATCACGACAACCAGCGCGCGTAACCAGTGCCTGTACTGCGTCGTCGCGCACGGTGCACTGCTGCGCATCTATGCCAAGAACACGCTGGTGGCCGATCAGGTGGCGGTGAATTACTTGAAGGCCGACATCACGCCGCGGCAAAAAGCCATGCTTGATTTCGCGGTCAAGGTGTGCAGCGATTCGTACGAAGTGGGCGACGCCGATTATGCGGCGCTGCACGGACACGGCTTCGATGACGAAGACATCTGGGACATCGCAGCGATCACGGCGTTCTTCGGTTTGTCGAACCGGATGGCGAACGTGATCTCGATGCGTCCCAACGACGAGTTTTTCTTGCTGGGACGCGTAGCACGTAAATGAGCGTCGCCGATTCGCGCTCAAGCCGCACGCTGGTGATCTCACCGAACTGGATCGGCGATGCGGTCATGGCGCAGCCGTTGCTGCAGTTGTTGCGCGAGCGTTTCCCCGAGCGTCCGATCGACGTGCTGGCCCCGCCGTCGGTGGCGTCGGTATGGCGTTCAATGGTCGAAGTCGACACTGTCATCGAGACGCCTTTCCGGCATGGCGCGCTGCAACTGGGCACACGCTGGAAACTGGCGCGCAGTCTGCGCCGGCGTCATTATGCAGCCGCGTATGTGTTGCCCAATACATTGAAATTCGCCTTGATACCGTGGCTGGCCGGAATACCGCAAAGGATTGGCTACAAGGGCGAGTCGCGCCATGGTTTCATCAACATCATGCATCACGACGACCGGGCGGTACCACGACCGATGGTGGCATTTTATGCGGCGCTGGCACGACCGCCGGCGCGCGACGCGTTGTCCGTGGCATCGCTGCCGCGACCGTCGCTGCAGGTACTGCCCGAATCGCAACTTGCGGCGATGACCCGCTTCGCTCTTGATGCCGCCGCGCCCCTGATCGTGTTCGCGCCCGGTGCCGAATTCGGCTCGGCCAAGCGCTGGCCGGCTGCGCATTTCGCCGAGCTGGCGCAGCATGCGATGCGCAGCGATGCGGATGCACAAGTGGTGCTGCTAGGGTCGAGCAAGGACAGTCCCGTGTGCGATGAAATCGTTGCCATGTCGCCGCGTGTGCGCAGCCTCGCCGGCATTACCTCGCTCGATGACGCGGTGGCACTGATTGCGCGGGCCGCTGCGGTAGTCAGCAACGATTCGGGTTTGCTGCATGTAGCGTCCGCACTAAACCGTCCCGTAATTGCTCTGTACGGTCCGACCGATCCGGATCATGCGCCGCCTTTTTCCGACGTCGCCCGTTCACTGTCGCTGCGGCTCGACTGCGCGCCGTGCCGCCAGCGCGAATGTCCGCTAGGCCATCACGATTGCCTGCGCAAGCTGACGCCGGCCATGGTCTGGCAACCGCTGCAGCTAATGTTGCAGCCGATGCTGGAGCCAAATGCTATGCGCGCGCCCAGTCCAGCATCGTTTCCATGAAACGGCGCAGCGTAGGGCGCACATTGTTGGCGAGCTGCTCGTCAAAGCGGAACGGCAAGTGTTCTTCCATATAAGTCGCCTGTGACAATTCCAGTTGCACGGCATGGATGTGCTCGGCGGGCTTGCCGTAGTGCCGGGTGATATGGCCGCCTTTGAAACGGCCGTTCATGGCATGGGTGTAGCCGGGCGCCTGCTCTGCCACCTGTAGCAGCCGCTGCGCCAGATCCGGTGCGCAAGCGGCGCCGGAAGCAGTGCCAAGATTGAGGTCCGGCAATCTGCCGTCGAAGAAGCGCGGCACCTCCGAACAGATCGAATGCGCTTCCCACAGCATCGCCATGCCGTGTTCGCTGCGCAAGCGTTGCAGTTCTGCCGACAGCGCAGCATGATACGGCTGCCAGTAGCTGCTGCCGCGCCGCGCCATCTCGGCGTCATCCGGCTCCCGGCCATGTTGGTACAGTGATTCTTTTCTGAACGTATCGAACGGGAACAGGCCGGTGGTGTCCTGGCCCGGATACAAACTGGTGTCGTCAAGCGGCCGGTTCAGGTCGATAACGTAACGCGAATGGGTGGCGACCAGCACCGATACACCCAGTTCATCCAAAAAATCGTACAGACGGTCGAGGTGCCAGTCGGTATCGGCAATCTGCAGCGCCGCCGGGGTCAGGCCCACCGCAATATCGTCGGGGATATGTTCGCCGACATGCGGCATGGAAACCAGCAACGGCACGCGGCCGTGGCGCAGAATAAATTTTTCTTTGTGGGACATGGTCTTTTCCCGCGATTTTCAATGCATGTCGATGAGCATAGCGCAAGCTTGTGCCTCGTGCCATGGTCTGATGGTAATCCTGCAGGATGAATTCCTGGTCGACGCTCGGTAACCTTTCACAAGAAGGTTTAATTGCCGCATCGGCGCGCGCAATGTGCAGGGCGACATTGCGGCGATGCGGACAACGCGGAACAAAGGGACCTGCCTGATACAGCATTGACGCATCCCGTCCAAAGGCCCATTGGCCAACTTCCTGATGCAGTAACGTCCGGGCCATTGCTATCAGTTCGCCGGGATTTTTTGACGTGAAACATAGGGTAACTACTTAATCTGCATAACCAATGGCGCAAATTTCTTGCAGCGAAAAGAAGATAAACAAAAAATGCTTACGTGAAGTTTCCACGCAGTTTAAAACCGGCTATGATCCTCGCATTCGCAACAGGTGCGGATGCGTAAATCGTCGCGTCAAATAAAAAATATCACGGAGACAAAATGAAATTTCGTACCAGCAGAAATATCGGCGTACCGCTGACGGCCGTTGTTGTCGTCAGCCTCGGCCTATCGGGCTGCGCAGGCATCGGCACGCAGCCGCCGCAACAAGTCGCCATGTCTTGCGTCCAGCTCAACGGCATGACGATTCCCGCGGCATCGATCGGTATGGCCACCACGGGTGCCATCGTGACCAGCACGCAAATCGTGCCGCCCGCCGGGGCGGGTGTGGCAGCCGTTGGCGAATACTGCAAGGTACTGGGCGAAATCAATCCGGTGGATGCGACTGCGCCAAAGATCAAATTTCAGGTCAATCTGCCAAGCATCTGGAACAGCAAGGCGATGATGTTCGGCGGTGGCGGCTACAACGGTACGATCGCAACCGGCGTCGGCAATGTGCCCGCAGGTCCGGCCGACCAACCCGCGCCGCTGGCGCGCGGGTATGCGACGTTCGGCAGCGATTCCGGCCATCAGGCCAATGCCAATGGCAGCCGCGACGGCACGTTCGGCGCGAATGATGAAGCGCTCAAGAATTTCTCGGCAGATGCACTGAAAAAAACCCGCGACGCGGCAATGGCCATTATCCGGGCGCGTTACGCCAGCGCGGTCCAGAAAACCTACTTCGCCGGCGGCTCGACCGGCGGTCGCGAGGCATTGATCGCGGTCCAAAACTGGCCGCAGGATTTCGATGGTGCCATTGCCCTGTATCCGGCCTGGAACGCTGCTACCCTCGATCTGCAATTCGGACGCCTTACGCGCGAACTGGCAAAACCGGGCGCTTATCCGAACCGTGCCAAGCGCAAGGCGCTGTACGATGCCTCGATGGCCGCCTGCGACATGCTTGACGGTGTGGCCGATGGCCTCATCAGTAACGTCGTCGCATGCAACGCGACATTCAACATCGATACGGCGACCCTCAACGGCGCGCCATTGCGCTGTGCCGGTGGCGCAGACACCGGTGACAGCTGCCTGTCGGACGCCCAGATCGCAGCCGTCAAGGTGATCAATACACCTCTGGTATTGAACTACGCGGTGGCCAGCGGCGAAACCACCTATCCGGGTTTCAATACCTGGGGCACTGATTTCGGCAACCCCGGCACGAGCCCGTTGCAACCCACGGTCCTGACGCTATCGATGGGCACCGAGCAACCGACCAACCCGATGCCGGCGGTCGCCGCCGCCAGCAGCCCGCCGTACGGCAGCACGTTCTGGGACATGTGGGTCAAGTATTTCGTCACGCGTGACGCCAATTTCAATTCGCTCACGCTCGACCCGCAAAACCCGGGCGCATTGCAGGCACGGATCGTCGCACTGACAGCCATTCAGGATTTGAATAAAACCGATCTCGGCGCTTTCCATGCCAAGGGCGGCAAGATCCTGATGGCGCACGGTTCCCACGATGCGCTGGTCAGCACCCGCGCGACGCAACAGTATTACGACCGCATCCGCAAAGCGATGGGCCCAGCCAAGGTCGACAGCTTCGTGCGCTATTATGAAATTCCTGGCTACGGTCATGCTGTCAGCAGCGTGTTCAATGCCGCCTGGGATTCACTGACCACACTTGAGAACTGGGTCGAAAAAGGCGTCGCGCCACCGAGCCAGATTGTCGCCGACACAGCCGGCGTGCCGGGCCGCACGCGTCCACTGTGTGATTATCCTGGCTACCCCCGTTACAAGGGATCAGGCGACATCAATGTCGCGCAAAACTATTCCTGCGCGATGCAATAGCAGGTCCGCGAATCGGCCGGCGCGCCGATCCGCAGTCAGTATGAGTTTGCCCGCTTCCGAGCGGGCATTTTTACGCGCACGGATTTTGCAGCAACGCGGAGGCGGATTTCCAGCGCATGTACCTGATTGCGATTGGCGGCTTCGCAATCGGTCGATACAATGGCGATCTTTCCCTGACGCCAAACGCCATGATGCAACCGATACCCCACCTGGCATTCATGCCGCATGTAAACGGGCTACGTGCGATTGCGGTACTGTCGGTCATCGTCTATCACCTCAACTCACACTGGCTGCCTGGCGGTTTCCTCGGCGTCGATATTTTCTTCGTCATTTCCGGCTTCATCGTCAGTGCATCTGTGGGCGCACTTGACCGGGTCAGCCTGATCAAGTTCATGGGGCTTTTCTATGCACGGCGATTCCAGCGGATTGCGCCCGCGCTGGTAGTCTGTCTGCTGATAACGTGCGTCGCCACTACGCTGCTCGTGCCGTCGGCATGGCTGAGCGAAGGCAATCAGCGTACCGCGCGCGCCGCTTTCTTCGGACTCAGCAACTTCGTTCTGGCAAAAACCAGCAACGATTATTTTTCGCCTTTTACCGACTTCAATCCCTATACCCACACTTGGTCGCTGGGCGTGGAAGAGCAATTCTATTTCGTCTTCCCGCTGTTGTTCTTTGCATGGAACTTCCATGCAACAGGACGGCGCTGGGCGGTCGGTCTGTTCGTGGCAGCGCTGATTGCGTCCGCCAGCTATGCGGCCTGGATTACCCAATCCGACAAGACGCTGGCCTTCTACATGTTGACCAGCCGGTTCTGGGAGCTTGCTGCAGGTGTCCTGCTGTTTCAGGTGATGACGCTTTGCGGTCGTCGTTTTGACATCCAGGTTCAGACGGGACAGAGAGCGTTCGGGTTCGCTGCGACCGCTTCACTGGCGCTGATCATCGCGGGATTCGCCGTGGTGCCCGAGTCCCGTGCATTTCCGTTCCCAGGCGCACTGCCGGCGGTAGTCGGCGCGTTGGGCATGCTCGGATTCATGCATGGCATGCGGCGCGATCATGTGCTGATGCGATTGCTTGCGAACCGGCCAGCGCAGTTCATTGGCAAGATTTCGTATTCACTGTATCTCTGGCACTGGCCGGTCTTTGTTTTGTTTCGCTGGACGGTGGGACTCGATGCGCCGCAGTACCGGGTCGCTGCAGTGACCTTGGCATTTGTGCTGGCGACGGCGTCCTACTACTGGGTCGAGTCACCGCTGCGCCGGCACCGCATTCTTCGTCACAAGCCGTCCT
>JACMQD010000429.1 GCA_014377155.1 Herminiimonas sp. | reverse complement strand
GGCCGACAAGGTGGAGCATCCGGTCACGACGGTCATGGCACCGACACAAGCAAGCTTTACTGCACTATGCATTTTTTTCCCTTTACCCTATTTAACCTTGGCAGGCGCACCACCAATGGCGTCCAGTTTCAGCTGGATCAATTGGCGACCCGGATTCTTTTGATCGGTTTTGTCGAGCGCGAGCTGATAAGCGGCACGTGCTTCGTCGATTTTATTCTGTCCCGTCAGCAGGTCGCCGCGGCGATCGGCAACGGCACTGGCGAACTGTTCGGGAAATGTACCGCTGACGAGCTTCACGCCCTCGTCGTAAGCTTTCTCGTCGAGCAAAATGCCGGCAAGGCGGATTTTGGCAATCGCCTTGTATTCATCGTCGGAAGCTTTGTCGATCACCCATTGCAACTGCGCCTTGGCTGTCTTCATGTCATTGGCATCGAAAGCACTTTTTGCCGCTGCAAGGGCGCTCATCTGTGCATAGGCGCTGCCACCGAACTTGCCTTGCATGTCGGCGGCGGCGCGCTGGACTTTTTCGTTATCCTTGGCGGTGACCGCTTTCTGCAACTCTTCGTACAGTTGCGATGCTTGTACTGTCTGCGTACGCTGGTAATACTTGAAGCCGGTCCAGGACGCGTAAGCTGCCAGGACGATGATCAGCAGCCAGGTGGTCAGATTGCCGTATTTATTCCACCAGGCTTTGATGGAAGCTATCTGTTCTTGTTCTTCGAGGTCGTATGCCATGGAATGTAAAGTTAGTGGTGATAATGTACGTGTTCGTCGTGGTCGTGATCGTCGCCGCTGACGATCTGGTCGACCAGGTAATCGGCCAGACCATCGAATGCAATCGTCGCCTGGTTAGTATCCGCATCGGTCGAGCGCAGCGCTTTAACGGTTGCTGTGCCATTGGCGGTTTCGTCGTCGCCCAGGATGACGGCGAAAGCGGCGCCGCTGGCATCGGCTCGCTTCATTTGGGACTTGAAGTTGCCCGATCCGGACGCCGACGCGCAATGTAGCACAACATCGAGGCCTGCATCGCGTAAACGTTCGCCGGCGATGAACGCCTGGACCTGCGCTTCGGCGCCTTGGTGGACGATATAGACGTCGCACTGGTTACCGGTGAACTGCTCGCCGCTGGCTTTCATCAATTCGAGCAGACGCTCGATGCCCATCGCAAAACCGCACGCGGGTGTCGGTTTGCCTCCGAACATTTCGACCAGCGGATCATAGCGACCGCCGCCGCATACCGTGCCTTGCGAACCGAGTTCGTCGGTGACCCATTCGAAGACAGTCCGATTGTAATAATCCATGCCGCGCACCAGGCGCGGGTTAATGGTAAACGGCACATTGCTGTTACGCAGGATGTGCTGCACGCCTTCGAAATGCGCACGCGATTCGTCGCCCAGATAATCGAGCAGCTTGGGCGCGCCGTTGACCATCGCCTGCATGGTCGGATTTTTGGTGTCGAGGATGCGCAGCGGATTGGAATGCAAGCGGCGCTGAGCGTCCGCGTCGAGCACATCCATATGCTGTTCAAAATAAGCAACGAGATCGACGCGATGCTTGGTGCGCTCTTCGGCGTCACCGATCGAATTCAATTCGAGCCGGATGTTGGTCAGCCCGAGATCGTCCCACAATCGCTGGCACAGCATGATCAGTTCGGCATCGATGTCAGGACCGGTAAAACCGATTGCTTCGGCGCCGACCTGATGAAACTGGCGGTAGCGGCCACGCTGCATTTTTTCATGCCGGAACATTGGACCCGAGTACCACAAGCGCTTGGGGCCTTCGTACGTCAAGTTGTGCTCGATCACCGATCGCACCACGCCGGCCGTGCTTTCAGGACGCAAGGTAAGCGGGTCGCCGTTCATCGCATCGGTCCAGGAATACATCTCCTTTTCGACGATGTCGGTCACCGCGCCTAGACCACGCGAAAACAGCGCGGTCGACTCGACGATCGGGGTGCGGATCTGCTGGTAGCCGTAGCTTTTCAAGACCGTCTGCACGGTATTTTCAAACAGTTCCCACAACTGAGCGTCTGCTGGCAGGATGTCGTTCATCCCTTTGACGCCGACGATTTTCTGGATTTTCTTATTGTCTGACATAGGTAATAACGGCCAATGGCTAGGTGTTGGGCAGTGACATCGGCACTGCCGTGTCCTTGCCATAATGCGACTTGACGTAGTCGAGAACCAGCGCATGGAATTCAGTGGCGATATGCTCGCCACGCAAAGTCAATTTTTTCTCGCCGTCGATAAACACCGGTGCAGCAGGGGTTTCGCCGGTGCCGGGCAGACTGATGCCGATATTGGCGTGTTTCGATTCACCGGGGCCATTGACGATACAACCCATTACCGCCACGTTCATGCTTTCGACCCCCGGATATTCTTTTTTCCAGACCGGCATCTGATCGCGCAGGTAGGTCTGGATGCTGTCGGCCAGTTCCTGGAACACGGTCGAGGTGGTGCGGCCACAACCGGGACAGGCAATCACCATCGGTGAAAACTTGCGCAAGCCCATGGTTTGCAAAATTTCCTGCGCGACTACGACTTCTTTTGTGCGGTCGCCACCGGGCTCCGGCGTGAGCGAAATCCGGATGGTGTCGCCAATACCTTCCTGCAGTAACACCGACAACGCAGCGGTCGACGCCACAATACCCTTGCTGCCCATGCCGGCCTCGGTCAGGCCGAGGTGCAGCGGATAATCGCAGCGGCGCGCCAGCTCGCGATAGACAGCGATCAGATCCTGGACGCCCGACACCTTGCAGGACAGGATGATGCGGTCACCCGGCAGGCCGATTTCTTCCGCACGTACCGCGTTCTCAATGGCCGACGTGACGAGTGCCTCGTACATCACTGCCTGCGAAGTCCACGGATTGGCGCGCTGCGCATTTTCATCCATGATCCGCGCCAGCAAAGCCTGGTCGAGACTGCCCCAATTGACACCGATGCGTACCGGCTTATCGTACTGACAGGCGATCTCGATCATCTGGGCAAACTGGGTGTCGCGCTTGGCGCCCTGGCCGACATTGCCTGGGTTGATGCGGTACTTCGACAACGCGCGGGCGCAATCCGGGTAGTCGCGCAACAGCGTGTGGCCGTTGTAATGGAAGTCCCCTACCAACGGCACATCGACCCCCATGCGGTCGAGTTGCTCGCGAATTGCCGGCACGGCAGCCGCCGCCGCGGGAGTGTCGACGGTAATACGCACCAGCTCGGAACCGGCCCGTGCCAATTCCTTTACCTGAATTGCGGTACCGATCGGATCCGCCGTATCGGTGTTGGTCATCGACTGCACCACGACCGGCGCGCGTCCCCCTACTGTAATGATACGGTCGCCATAACGAACGATCGCGGCGCGACGCATCCGGCGATCGAGATGGCCGGATGCAATCGGAAGATTTTCTGGTGACATGGATTGGTCTATTTCAAATTCATCTTGACGACATTGGTCTTGGTGGCGCCCTTAAAATCCACGACCTTGCCGCGAAAAGTTCCTTCTACGCCAGCCGCGTTGCCGATC
>JACMQD010000428.1 GCA_014377155.1 Herminiimonas sp. | reverse complement strand
TGACAATTAACCTGTATTTGATGGTAAGGTTCTTGAACATGTTTGTCTCTTCTCTTTCGAATGTCTGGCGATTGCCGCCACCTCTCGCGCTGGCGGTATCACCCTTGTATTGAACTTAGGCGCCGATCAAGCCGCGATTTTTTCGATCAGGCCCATTTCGGCGCTCGACATCAGCTTGTCGATATCGATCAGAATCAGCATGCGTTCGTCTAGCGTGCCGAGACCAATCAGGTAGTCGGTATTAAATGCCGTTCCCATCTCGGGTGCGGGTTTCACCTGATCCTGCGACAGCGTGATCACGTCAGAAACGCTGTCGACCACCATGCCCATCACCCGACCACCGATGTTGAGGATGATGACGACAGTGAACTGGTCGTAAGTCGGCTCACCAAGGTTGAACTTGATGCGCATATCGACAATCGGCACGATGATGCCGCGCAGATTGACGACGCCCTTGACGAATTCCGGCGCATTGGCGATGCGCGTGACAGCTTCGTAGCCACGAATTTCCTGAACTTTGAGAATGTCGATGCCGTACTCTTCTTTGCCTAACGTAAAGGCGAGAAATTCGTTGCCGGCGATATCGGCGGTCGATTTTCCGCCGTGGGCGGAGCCGTTGTGTTGTGAATTTTGCAGCATGGCTTTTCCTTATCAGGATCTATCAGGTAAAAATGGATTCGTCGGCAAGCTGACGGCTGGAACGTAACAATGCGGATACATCGATGATTAGCGAGACACCGCCGTCGCCAAGAATCGTGGCACCGGAAATACCGGCGACTTTACGATAATTCGATTCGAGATTCTTGACCACCACCTGCTGCTGTCCGACCAGGTCGTCGACGAACAACGCGGCTTTACGGCCTTCGGATTCCAGGATCACGACGATACCGTCGGAGGGGTTGGTGAAACGAGGCGCAATGCCGAACATTTGGAATAAGGGAATAAGCGGCAGATACTCGCCGCGAACCTTGATAACCTTGCCCTGGCCACTGATCTCCTTGACGTCGATCGGAGCCGGCTGCAGCGATTCGACGACATAGCCGAGCGGCAGGATGTAGATTTCCTCGCCGACCTTGACCGACATGCCGTCCAGGATCGCCAGCGTCAGTGGCAACGAGATCGATATCGTCGTACCGAACCCCTTGGCAGAGCGAACATCGACAATCCCGCCCATCGCGGTGATGTTGCGCTTGACCACATCCATGCCGACACCGCGGCCGGATATGTCGGTGACCGCTTCCGCAGTCGAAAATCCAGGCGCGAAAATAAGCTGCCAGACATCGCTATCGGTCATGCTGTCGGCGACATCGAGACCTTGTTGCCTGGCCTTGCCGAGAATCCGCTCGCGGTTGAGGCCGCCGCCATCATCGCTGACCTCGATGACGATGTTACCGCCCTGATGCGCCGCGGACAACGAAAGACGTCCAGCGTCGGCCTTGCCGGCAGCCTTGCGTGCTTCCGGCATTTCAATACCGTGGTCGATGCTGTTACGTACCAGATGCGTAAGCGGATCAACGATTCGTTCGATCAAACCCTTGTCGAGTTCGGTGGCAGCGCCGTGCGTGACAAAATCAACTTTCTTGCCGAGCTTGCCAGCGAGGTCGCGCACCATGCGCGGAAAGCGTGAAAACACATAATCCATCGGCATCATGCGAATCGACATGACCGCTTCTTGCAGGTCGCGCGTATTGCGTGTCAACTGGCTGACGCTATTAAGCAAGCGCTCATGCACCATCGGGTCGAGCGTGTCGGTGCGTTGCTCTATCATCGCCTGCGTAATGACCAGTTCGCCTACCAGATTGATGAGCTGATCGACTTTTTCGATACTGACACGAATCGATGACGATTCGGCGCCGACTGGCGAACGATCGTTTTCGCGACGGCCACCGATGCGCTTTTCAAGTGCACCCTCCGGATGTGTGCCGCCATGGCCGTTCATGGTCGAGTTGATTTCGGTAACCGGCAGTACGTCATGGTCGACGTCTACTCTGGTGGGCTCTGACACGTCGCTGCTCGCGAACGGCACGAACGGTGCAAAAAAGCCGTAGCCTTGCGCATCCTCTTGCGCTTTTGTCACGGCATCCTGGTTCACGAACCCGTCGAGCGGCTCAAAAAATCCGTAGCCCCGTTCATCCTCGATCATTTTTTGCGTTTTGATTCCGGGTACCGACACATCGGTGGCCTGCTCGGTAATCCTGATATCGTCGGGATCGAGGATGAAAGAGCAGATCGCCACGATCGCCGCGGCATCTTCGGTCGTCGCCAGCAGCAAAGTCGCATGGGTACTATCGCGATCGCCGCGGGTCAGTTCGCCCAGCAGTCCAAGTTCGTTTGCAAGCGCCTCGACATCACGATCGGACAATGCCGGCAAGGTCACCGCATACCGTCGCACCATGCCGCTAATGGGCGTTGGCGGACGCGCCGCGGCCGTAACCAGCACAACCACATCTTGCGACAGTGACTGAAGCATCATACGGACATCGGCAACCGCATCGAGATCGACCGGCGTATGCAGCCGGTGGCCGTCGAGTTGCATCTTCAGGATATCCTTGGCAGCGAGAAACGCATCGACATGTTCACTGGTCAGCGCCATTTCGCCTTTGCGAATGCGGTCGAGCAGTGTCTCGAGTACGTGCGTGATCTCGGCCAGGTCGGTAATGCCGAAGGTCGATGCGCCACCTTTTATCGAATGCGCGGCGCGGAAAATAGCATTGAGATCTTCTCCGTCGGGCTGCGCTACGTCCACCGCTAGCAGCAGTTTTTCCATCTCTGCCAGAAGCTCTTCGGTTTCATCGAAGAACACCTGATAGAACTGGCTCATGTCGATCGTCATTGTTGCGCTCCGTCGCGTTCATTTAGCATGATGTTCAACTCGTGCAGGTTGGTCTAGCCGATGACTTTTTTGACCACTTCGGTCAGGCGTTGCGGATCGAACGGCTTCACCAACCATCCGTTGGCGCCCGCCGCCCTGCCCTTCGATTTCATATCGTCGCTGGACTCGGTTGTCAGCATCAGAATTGGCACTTTTTGATAGGCAGGTAATGCACGCAGTGACCGGATCAGCGTCAGGCCATCCATGCGGGGCATGTTTTGGTCCGTCAGCACAAGATCGAAGACCTGCGTCTTGGCCTTGTCGAGTCCGTCCTGGCCGTCGACGGCTTCGGTTACCTGGTAGCCAGCGGCGCGCAAGCTGAAAACCACCATTTGTCGCAGCGACCCGGAATCGTCAACTGCCAGTATCATTTTTGCCATCTTTGCTCCGTTTGTCTCATGGTTCCGGATATTACATCCGCTGTTTTCGTTACTGCCGTGGCGTTCTAGAAAAGTTCAATGTCGCCGCTGTCCATGTGGGTTTGCGCCACCGCTTTCCACAATCCGCTTTCCAGCTTGATGCTCTGATCTTCGAGCACCTGATTGACATTATTGAGGAGTTCGACCATATCTTCCGTGCCGGTTTCAGGCAGCATATCCGAGCCAGTGGTACCCACCGTGCCAAGGACATCACGCAAGCCAGCCACACGTCGCACCGTCCGTCCGATTAGTTGACTAGTCATGTCCTGGAATTGCAAGCCCGTGACCGCAGCGTTGACATGCTGGCCGATTTCCTGCTGCATCGCTTTCAATTTTTCAGCGATCTCCGGCGTGGCCGGATTGCCGGCCAACAGAAGATCGATGGTGTTTTGCTGTACCGTGACGGCCTCATGAATGGCAAGGAAACTGCTTCCAAGCTTTTCGATCGCTTCACTCAGCAGGATGGCCGTTTGCACCAGATCCGTTTCGACCTCGGTCAAATGCTGATTGCCATGATCGGACAGGCCGGACAACAGGCGCTTCAACTGCGATCCTAATAATTTTTGTCTGGTCATGAAAAATATCCTGTCTTCATTGGCGCTACCTTACCGACCCAAGCGTTTCAGGGCGTCGATGTACAACGTCATTTTGCAGGCACAATCGCAAGTTCTCGCTTGAGGTCGCCATCGCCTGCAACTTCCACGTTGACACTGTCTTCCTTGGTAATCGAGTCTTCCGCTTTCTTGTTCATGACGATCAGGCTGATACGGCGATTGATCGGATTGAGCGGATCGGTCTTGTCGAACAGGACCGCCGAAGACAGTCCGACGACGCGTACCAGCTTGGTCTCGTCCATGCCACCCGCGATCAGTGCGCGGCGCGATGCATTGGCACGGTCAGCCGACAATTCCCAGTTGCTGTAGCCTTTCTCACCACTCGAGTAGGCGGCCGCATCGGTATGGCCGGAAATGCTGATCTTGTTCGGGACGTCGTTGAGCGTACGGCCGATCTCGGTCAGGATGTCACGCGTGTAAGGTTGCAGATCCGCCCTCGCCAGCGCGAACATCGGCCTGTTTTGTTCGTCGACGATCTGGATACGCAAGCCTTCGCTGGTAATGTCGATCAGCATCTGGTTTCGATACTGCTTCAATGCCGGATTACTTTCGATCGCGGTTTCGATGCGTGACTTCAGGACCTTCAGACGCGCTGTTTCTGCCCGCTCGACATCGGCCTGTGCCGCCTTGAGCGTGTAGGTTTTGTTTTGCTTCGTTTCAGGGCCCTTTTTTTGCTGGCCATCGACGCGGGTCAAGTCGCGGCCACCGCCTTTGAGCACGCTGGAGCTGTCGCCACTTCCGGAGCCACCTTGCATCGCCACTTTTAAAGGAGTCTGAAAATACTCGGCAATTCCACTCAGATCGCCTTTTGCGGTCGATCCCATCAGCCACATCAACAAGAAAAACGCCATCATCGCTGTAACGAAATCGGCATACGCGATCTTCCATGCGCCGCCGTGATGTCCGGCAGCGGACTTCTTGATACGTTTAACAATAATAGGACGTTGTCCCTCGTCAGCCATTGCGCGTCCTGCAGTTCGAGTTGGGTGCTGATCTATCCGTTGCGACGTTCAAGTGTATGCCCGATCACTTCGATTTGGACTGCTTGATGTGTTCTTCAAGCTCCGAGAAAGACGGTCGCTCGGTCGAGAACAACACTTTGCGTCCGAATTCGACTGCCAGCGCCGGCGCATAGCCATTTAGGCTAGCCAGCAAGGTCACTTTCACGCACTGAAACATCTTCGACGACTCGTGCAGTTTTTGTTCCAGCAGGGATGAAAGCGGGCCGACAAATCCGTACGCCAGCAAGATACCGAGGAAGGTGCCAACGAGCGCATTGGCAATCAAAATGCCGAGTTCGGCTGGCGGCAGACCGACCGATGCCATCGTGTGTACCACGCCCATCACAGCTGCCACGATACCGAACGCCGGCAAACCGTCGCCGAGCTTGGCCATGCAGTGCACCGGTACCTCGCCTTCGGCGTGATGGGTGTCGATTTCGTTGTCCATCAGATTTTCGATCTGAAAGGCATCCATGTTCCCCGACACCATGAGTCGCAGATAGTCGGTAATAAATTCGACGATGTGATGGTCCGACATTACACCGGGATATTTGCTGAAAATGGCGCTGTCATGCGGCGTTTCGATGTCACCTTCGATGGACATCAGACCTTCCTTGCGGACTTTGGTCAGGATCTCGAACTGCAGCGTCATCAGCTCCATGTACAAGGCCTTGGTGTAACGCGAACCTTTCAGCAGACTCGGCAGCGCCTTGAAAGTCGACTTGATCGCCTTGCCGTTGTTGCCGACAAAAAAAGCGCCGACTGCAGCACCGCCGATCATCAGCAATTCGACCGGCTGGAACAGCGACGAAAGATGGCCGCCCGCAAGCGCGAAACCGCCGAAGACGGAGAGCGTGACAACAATATATCCAATGATGACTAGCAAGGCGCTTATCTCCGATCGTAGGGGCAAGCCGCGAAACTCGGTACTGGTCTTACATCGATCGTCTGTTCATTTTTGCAACTAGAAGACACGTCGGACCACCACTTACCGAGTTACGACTCATGCTCTGAAAACTTGAGCCATCATCGCTCGCAAACGAACTTTTTATATTCGCCAACCGTACAAATCAGGACCGCCATCTTCAGGCGTCTTGATGATATTCCATTTCTCGCCGGCAATGGGGAATTCGTAACTTAAAAGAAGCGATCCGGGACACATTTCGGCCTTTGCCTGTTGCCAAAGCGCCGGCATCGCCACCGGTGAAAGATAAGCAAACACTACGTCATACTGCGAAAAATCGAGATCGGCGTAATCGCCTCGCATAAAACGGGCTGGACTGCGACTGACGCGCGCGCGCAACATGCTGATTAGCCATGGCAGCGGTGCCAGTTCGATCCCGATGAATGTCCCGTCGGGCCGATGCCGCGCCAGGTCCAATGTCAAGCCACCGAGTCCACTGCCGATGTCAATGAAACTGACGCCGCGCCCAGATGGCAAAAGACCGGCAACGGCACGCCGGACCGAGCGGCGGGACGGATAGTACGGGACCTGGGTGCGGAACGTGGACCAGTAAAGGCCGAGGAAAAAAACGAACGCGATAAAGTAGACTGACGGGGGAATCCCCAACGCCTGCATGGCCACCGCAGCCACCGGAAACAAAAGTTCAATACCGATCCACCAGGGTGCAAGGCCGATGCGATGAGACAGGCCGGCTGCAATGACGCCCTGGACGACGGCCGATGGCAATAAGGGGACGAAGACCTGAGCGGACACGTTCAATACCGTCGTCAGGCCGGCAACGACGAGGAACGATACGATCTGCGTGACGAGCGCCCGTACGGCGGGCATCTCGAAAAGCCTTCGCCTCTCGATATTGCCAATCTGATTGCCGAGGTCGCTCATTTAGAATGTAAAACTACCGCCCAAGCCTCAGGCCGCTTGTAATGCCGCGGCTTCCTTGGCGCGCTTGGTTTTACCGGCACGCGACGGCAAGTGGCACAGGCCGCAAGTGTAGTTTTGATTGAGGTCGAGGCGATGTACGACGAAATTGCCACGGCATTTTTCGCAGCACGCTGTGGTCAGCATCTTGCTATCGAAGAAACGCACCAACGTCCACGCGCGGGTGAGCGACAGGACTGGGTCGCCGCTCGGCTCCGGCTCGACCTGCTCCAGATAAAGCTGGTAGGCCTTCATGATTGCTTCGATGCCGGTGATGTGGGCATGTTCGAGCAAATATTTGTAGATGCTGATGTACAGCGATGAATGAATGTTCGGCTGCCAGGTAATGAACCAGTCTGTCGAGAATGGCAACATGCCCTTTGGTGGCGATACGCCTTTCAGTTCTTTGTATAGCTTGAGCAAGCGCTCGCGTGACAACGACGTTTCGGATTCCAGCAACTGCAGACGTGCGCCCAGCTTGATTAGCCCGATTGCAAGATTGATTTCCTGCGCTTCGGTTACTACGCTTTTCTTCGCCATGGTCTTACTCCTTGCCTGCTCGTTATACCGGATCTTGCTGTTCGGGTCGACGCTTACGCGATTTCTTCGACCGGCTGACCGGCCATCAGAATGGCAGCATGCGAATGTGCCAACGAACGGTCTTTGGTGTAATTGGTGAGCATGCCAAGGATGGTGCCATCGTCGAAGCGGAAACGCGCCAGCATCATGTTGGTACCGGCAAGCTTCAGAATCTGTGCGTTGTTGAGTCCTTCGATCAGTTCAGCGATTTCGCTGCTGACACCGAGGCGAAAAATTGCTGTCGCTTTGTCCGCACGGATCATCTGTTGAGCGAGCATCAGGTAGCCAAGATTGGCATCGCGAATTTCGGCAACCATATCATTCGTATTCATGCGTGTACTCCTTCGGTGGACTCCGGTAAGCGATTTGCCTAACCAGTGATTCCATTTTGGAGTGACAGCGAAAGAGGGGGAATAGGCACAGCGCCGTATTTTATGACGGAGCCTGAGATAGACGACGCGTAGGCGTTTGTCTTACAAACCCGGCACGCACGCGGTGCAGCATCGATGATTTCGATGCTGATACTAGGCTAAGAGCTACTATTTACGCCACACTTGCGATTTTATCATGATGTGGACACCATGCTTTCAAAAGGTAAAATTTCGAGCGAATTTGCGAATTTAAAGGCCTTACTTTTCCCAATTAATTTCATCGAAAACCACAAATACTGTTGCGCCTTCACCACCTACAACTCATTAACGACAGGGATTTCGCAAACTTTAGGGTAAATCGAAAATATTTTTAAATTATTTTCAAGCTACTTAACCCCGCGTCTCTTTCTATAACGGCTGCGGTTCGGTGAACTTTAGGGTGAATCGAAAATATTTTTGAATATTTTCAGAACGGCTTGCCCCATTACCTATTTCTTAACGGCTGCGGTTCGGCGAACTGTAGGGTTGTCATGAAAAAAACCCGCAAGTTTCGCAACTTGCGGGTGAACTCCGCACGGGGGTACGGAGGAGACACTGTAAACCGGTTGCCGGCGGGGCCACGATCACGCGGGCTTGCAACGCCGACGCTGGGTTACCTGACGAGCTGTCGAGGCTAGCCTGATCGAAGTCATAAGCGGGCATCTACAGGGTATGTCGTTCCCTGAGAGCCCTTGGTTCCACGCAAGACTTGAAAAAAAGTCATGTTTTAGAGCAGACGCAAAATGGTGCAAGACGCGCCAGCAGGGGTCTGCTTGACAACGACTAATTGTCACCGCAGTATGTAACGAACAATTTTTTGCAAGAACGGAGAGACTCAATGAGTGAGCTTGTGGTGCGGCGTCTGCTAATCGATCTTGAAGCCCCGATCGCCCGTCACTGGTGTGGCGGCGACGCATTTCGCAGCGCTTTTTTCAATGCGCTTTCGATGAGCTTTCCAGTAGGTGAACAATTCTTTATCGATGCAGTACGAGCAGGATTCAAGGACTTGCCCGACGACCGGAAAGCACGATTCGAGCGCGAAGTGCAAGGGTTCGTGGGTCAGGAAGCGACGCATCGTCGTATTCACCAGTTGTTCAATACCCATCTCGAGAATCAGGGACTCATCAACAGCTGGGGGCCGCGCGCGCAGAAACGCATGAAAATCCTCGAATCCAGCAATGCTCGACACTGGCTTGCAGTAACTGCCGCCAACGAACACTTTACAGCCTTGTTCGCTGATTTCATTCTTGAACATTCAGGATGGCTCGACGGTGACGATCGGCGTTTGCAGACAATGTGGCTGTGGCATAGCGCTGAAGAGTCGGAACACAAGTGCACCGCCTTCGACCTGTATCAGGCGCTCGGTGGCAATCATGCCTGGCGCATCAAATGGATGCGGCGCATTTCGGTCGTCTTCGTTACCGATGTGCTACGCCAGACCTTCAGTAATCTTCATCACGACGGCACGCTCTGGAAATGGTCGACGTGGAAGAGTGGTGCGCGCTTCCTGTTTGGAAAAAAGGGCTTAATACCCGTT
>JACMQD010000427.1 GCA_014377155.1 Herminiimonas sp. | reverse complement strand
TCGTCGATGCGGATCGCCATCACTTGTTCAACGGCTTTATCATCACGGACCAGGGACACTATCTGGGAATGGGTACCGGTCATGACCTGATGCGCGAACTCACGCAAATGCAGATCAGCGCGGCCCGCTATGCCAATCCGCTCACGCTGCTACCCGGCAACGTGCCGATCAATGAGCATATCGACCGCCTGCTCCAAAGCGGTGCGCGCTTTTGTACATGCTATGTCGATCTCGATCATTTCAAGCCCTTCAACGATGTCTATGGCTATCGCAAGGGCGACGACGTCTTGCAACTGACCGGACGCATCCTCGCTGGCCATTGCGATCCGGACCGGGATTTTGTGGGTCATATCGGAGGCGACGATTTCATTGTCCTGTTCCAGAGCGACGACTGGGAACAACGCTGCCGCGACCTGCTCGATGCGTTCGCAATTGCAATACCAGATTTTTTCAACCCGGCCGACAGCGAGCAAGGCGGCTACGTAAGCGAGGACCGCCGGGGCAACAAAGTGTTTCATTCGCTGATTACGGTCTCACTAGGAATCGTGAAGGTCGATCCCGGCCAGTTTTTCTCCCATCATCAGATTGCCACAGCAGCAGCAGATGCAAAGAAACAGGCCAAGAAAATTCCGGGCAACAGCTTGTTCGTCGACCGTCGACAAGGGCCGCTGGGCGCGATGTGGAACGGCACGATTGAACTGGCGCACGCCGGCTGAGCGCCGTGTGCGATCCGTTACGCGCCGTTTGACCAGCCCGATGTCGCCAGGTGTCAGCTGGTCAAACGCGTTAGGCCACCCATGTACGGATGCAGCACTGCGGGAATGTCGACGCTGCCATCGGCTTGTTGATAATTTTCCAGGACCGCAACCAGCGTGCGGCCAACCGCCAGGCCGGAGCCGTTCAAGGTGTGGAGCAATTCCGGCTTGCCCTGTGCATTGCGAAAACGCGCTTGCATGCGGCGCGCCTGGAATGCTTCCATGTTCGACAGCGGCGAAATTTCGCGATAGGTGTTTTGCGCCGGCAGCCACACTCCCAGGTGATAGGTCTTGGCCGCACCGAAACCGATATCGCCGGTGCACAGCGCCATCACCCGATACGGCAAGCCGAGCTTTTGTAAAATCATCTCGGCGTGACCGACCATTTCTTCCAGCGCGTCGTAGGATTTGTCGGGATGGACGATTTGTACCATTTCCACTTTGTCGAACTGGTGCTGGCGGATCATGCCGCGCGTGTCACGGCCGTAGCTGCCGGCTTCCGAGCGAAAGCATGGCGTATGCGCCGTCATCTTGATTGGCAGCTTGTCCGCTGCGACGATGTCGTCGCGCACGATGTTGGTCAGCGATACTTCCGAGGTGGGGATCAGATACAGCGCTTCGCCCTCGCCTTCCTGGCCGCCTTTCTTGACCGCGAACAAATCCGCTTCGAATTTCGGCAATTGCCCTGTGCCACGCAGCGACGCAGCGTTGACGATATAGGGCGTGTAGCATTCGGTGTAGCCATGTTCGGCAGTGTGGGTATCGAGCATGAATTGCGAGAGCGCCCGATGCAGACGCGCGATGCCGCCCTTCATCACCGAGAAGCGCGATCCGGTCAACTTGACCGCGGTGTCGAAGTCGAGGCCGAGCGCGGCGCCGACGTCGACATGGTCGCGGATCTCGAACGCGAATTCACGCGGCGTGCCGACCTTGCGCACTTCGACGTTAGCGTTTTCGTCGGCGCCGATGGCGACCGATTCATGCGGCAGGTTCGGAATCGATTGCGCGAATTCGCTGATCAGATTCTGCACTTCTTCCAGACGCGCTGCCGAGGTCTTGAGCTCGTCGGCCAGACCGTTGACTTCGGCCATGATGGCGGAGGCGTCTTCACCGGCTTTCTTGAGTTTGCCGACCTGCCCCGACAGCGTGTTGCGCTTGCCCTGTAGTTCTTCTGTGCGGGTCTGGATTTGCTTGCGCTCGGTCTCGAGCGCGCCGAACGCGCCGGTGTCGAGCTGGAACTTACGGGTTGCCAGGCGTGCGGCGACGTTGTCGATGTCTTTGCGAAGAAGTTGGATGTCAATCATGGCGGTTGCGGCGTGTGATTTCGGAAGCGCTTATTGTACCAAGCAGACTGCCGGGATTACCGCTATTGCCGGGATTACCGCTATTGCCGGGATTACCGCTATTGCCGGTATTGCCGCTATTGCCAGTGGTGCACTGCCTTACCGACGTGGACAGGTGCCGGCCGAATCACTTCGGCTTGCCGGCTTGTGCATCGAGTGCGCGCAGCCATGCCAGTTTTTCCTTGATCTTGGTTTCCATGCCACGTGGTACCGGCCTATACCAGCCCGGTTCGCGCATGTCGTCCGGCAGGTAGGTCTCGCCTGCCGCATAGGCGTCTGGTTCGTCGTGGGCATAGCGATACGCGTGGCCATAGCCCAGTTCTTTCATGAGCTTGGTGGGTGCGTTACGCAAATGCACCGGCACTTCGCGCGACTTGTCTTTCCTGACAAATGCCATGGCCTCGTTGAAGGCGTTGTAACCCGCATTGCTTTTGGCGGCGCAGGCCAAATAGATCACCGCCTGGCCGAGCGCCAGTTCCCCTTCGGGCGAGCCCAGCCGCTCGAAAGTGGCTGCCGCGTCATTGGCAATCTGCAACGCGCGCGGATCGGCCAGGCCGATGTCTTCCCATGCCATGCGCACGATGCGGCGTGACAGATACCGCGGGTCGGCGCCGCCATCGAGCATGCGGCAAAACCAGTACAGCGACGCATCGGGATTGGAGCCGCGCACCGATTTGTGCAGCGCTGAAATCTGATCGTAAAAATTGTCGCCACCCTTGTCGAACCGCCGTGCATTGAGCGTCAGCGCATTGCCGACGAATGCACCGTCGATGTGAGTCGTGCCGGTGGAACTGGCGGCGGTCTGCGCCTGTTCCAGCAAATTGAGCAAGCGCCGCGCATCGCCGTCGGCATAGCCGATCAGCGTGTCGATGGCTTGCTCGTCGAATGTCAGGTGCGTCAGTACCCGCTCCTGCGCGCGCTGAATTAACTGCTGCATTTCCTGGTCCGACAGCGATTTGAGGACATACACCTGCGCCCGCGACAGCAGCGCCGAATTCACTTCGAAGCTCGGATTTTCGGTGGTGGCGCCAATGAACGTGACCAGGCCCGATTCGACGAACGGCAGCAAGGCGTCCTGCTGACTTTTGTTGAAGCGATGGATTTCATCGACAAACAGGATCGTGTGGCGGCCCGACTGGTTCAAAGTGTGCTGGGCGCGCTCCATCGCGTCGCGGATATCCTTGACGCCGGACAGTACGGCCGACAGCGCGATGAACTCGCAATCGAACGCGCTGGCGGTCAGGCGCGCCAGCGTGGTCTTACCGACGCCGGGCGGTCCCCACAGGATCATCGAATGCGCCTTGCCGGCAGCAAATGCCAGACGCAAAGGCTTGCCCTCGCCCAGCAGGTCCGACTGGCCGATCACGTCGGCAAGCGTGGCCGGCCGCAAGGCTTCCGCAAGCGGCGGCGTGGGTGCTACTTGAAACAAATCGGCCATGACTTGGGCAAAAGTGGATTACGAAAAAGCTTGCCGATCACACCTTGACCACGACCGGCAATCCGGCGGCACGGATCAGTTGCTGAACACATCAGCGCCCTTCGGCACTACGAACTTGAACTGGTCACTGGCCATCACCGGATTGCGTTCGAAATTCTTGAACGCCAGCAGCGATACCTGACCGAACGAATCGCGCAATTCCATCGCCTGCGGCACGCCGTCGCGCAAGCCGATACCGATGTGTTCGAAGGTCGTGTCCTTGGCCTTGGGGGTGGCTTCCAGCCACTCCATGCCATCCTTGGTGCCGGCTTCCTTGAGGGTGAAGTTCTTCTCCAGGTCATTACTACCGAACAGGATCGCCGCCGGAGACGAACCAAGCGCATTGCCCAGCTTCTTGATCGTGACCTGGTTCAGGTCCTTGTCATAGATGTAGAGCTTTTCGCCGTCGGCCTGTAGCAATTGCTCATACGGCTTTTGGTAGATCCAGATGAACTTGCCGGGACGGGCGAACTGGAACGTGCCGGTGGACGCGTTGGATATTTTTGCACTGCCGGACGTGTCGGATTTGACCAGCCTTTGCGAAAATTCGCCCTTGGCAGCCTTGGTGCCGCCGACGAACGACTTGAATTGCGCAAGTGCTGACGCATTCGCAATCAGCGGCATGGCCAACGCACAGGCCGCCAGCAATTTAAGCAGGTTACCGCGTAGGAGATGAAGGTGCAGCGGTTTTTCTTGGTCGGACATTGAGTTCCTATTCGATTGGTGCGCCGCTGCCTGCAGGGACCAGGATTTCGCGGTTGCCGTTGGTTTGCATAGTCGATACCAGCCCGCTTTGCTCCATTTGTTCCAGCAGCCTTGCGGCGCGATTGTAGCCGATACGAAGATGACGCTGAACGAGGGAAATCGAAGCACGGCGATTCTTCAGCACCACCGCTACGGCCTGATCGTACAGCGCGTCGGCTTCGCCGCCAGCGCCGCCTTCCACGGCCGGTGCAGCGCCGTCGGCGCCCTCTTCCAGCACGCCTCCTTCTAAGATGCCTTCGATGTAATTCGGTTCCCCCTGCGACTTCAGGTAGTCGACCACACGGTGCACTTCTTCATCCGACACGAAGGCGCCGTGGACCCGCACCGGCAAGCCCGTCCCCGGCGGCATGTACAGCATGTCGCCCATGCCGAGCAGCGCTTCGGCGCCCATCTGGTCGAGAATCGTACGCGAGTCGATCTTGCTGCTGACCTGAAACGCGATGCGGGTCGGGATATTGGCCTTGATCAGGCCGGTGATCACATCGACCGAGGGTCGCTGGGTCGCCAGAATCAGGTGGATACCGGCTGCGCGCGCCTTCTGAGCGATGCGTGCAATCAGTTCCTCGACCTTTTTGCCGACCACCATCATCAGGTCAGCCAATTCATCGATGATGATGACGATGGTCGGCAGCTTGTCGAGCGGCTCCGGCGCGTCCGGTGTCAGGCTGAACGGATTCGGAATCTTTTCTTCGCGCTTTTCCGCGTCGATGATTTTCTGGTTGTAGCCGGCCAGGTTGCGTACGCCAAGCTTGCTCATCAATTTATAACGACGTTCCATCTCGCCCACCGCCCAATTCAGCGCATGGCCGGCCTGACGCATATCGGTCACCACCGGCGCCAGCAGATGCGGAATGCCTTCGTAGATCGACAGCTCCAGCATCTTCGGGTCGATCAGGATCAGGCGAACCTGATTAGGGTCGGACTTGTAGAGCAGCGACAGGATGGTGGCGTTGATGCCGACCGATTTTCCCGAACCGGTCGTACCGGCCACCAGCAAATGCGGCATCTTCGCCAGATCGGCCACCATCGGATTGCCGGCGATGTCCTTGCCCAGCGCGATGGTCAGGCTGGAGACGCCATCGTTGTAGACCTTCGATCCGAGGATTTCGGTCAGGCGCACGATCTGACGCTTCGGATTGGGCAGCTCGAGTCCCATGTAGTTTTTGCCGGGAATGGTCTCGACCACACGAATCGAGGTCAGCGACAGCGAGCGCGCAAGGTCGCGCGCGAGACCGACGATCTGACTGCCCTTGACGCCGGTTGCCGGTTCGATTTCATAGCGGGTAATGACCGGCCCCGGATAGGCGGCAACCACTTTGGTGACCACACCGAAGTCGCTCAGCTTCTTTTCGATCAGGCGGCTGGTGAATTCGAGCGTTTCGACGCTGACGGTTTCCTGCTGCGGCGGCGCGTCGTCGAGCAATGACAACGGCGGCAGATTGGTCTCCGGCAGATCGGTAAACAACGATACCTGACGTTCCTTTTCGATCCGCTCCGAGCGCGGCACCGACGTTACCTGCGGCTCGATACGCATCGGCGGCGCCTCGACGAATTTGGCGCGCTCCTGCACCACGACTTCATCACGTTTGACCAAGGCCACCTGGCCGAGCTTTCGGTCTTCGCGTGCGGCGTAAAGATCGCCGATCTGCGTAAAAAAAGCTTCCATGCCGGCGCCGATCCGCTCGGCCAGGCCGAGCCAGGAGACATGAAAGAACAGGCTGAAACCGAGGCCGAACAGCAGCAGCATGAACAGTGTCGCGCCGGTAAAGCCGAACGTTTTTTGCGCGGTACCACCGATCAGTTCGCCGAGGACGCCGCCTGGCAGACGCGGCAACTGTACTTTGAGCGAATACATGCGCAGATATTCGATGGCGACGCTGCCTGTCAGCATCAGCACGAAGCCGGCCGCACGAATCCAGGGCTCCTGATAATGCTCCGGCTCCGGGTCTTTCCCCATCAGGAATTTCTGCGACAGACGGCGATAGCCGTTCCATACCACGCGCAGCAGCATGACGCAGACCCACCAAGCCGAAAATCCGAAAATAAACAGCATCAGATCCGCTAACCACGCACCCAAACGCCCGCCCCAGTTATGCAATTGCGGCACTACGGTGGCATGCGACCAGCCGGGGTCGATCTTGGAGTACGTGAGGAAAATGATGATCAGGTAGGTTGTCAGAACCGCAAACACCATCCACCGTGCTTCCGACAGCAGGCGCACCAGGCGATTGGGAAGCGGCTGTGTCGGCCGGGTGGTGCGGGTATAAATCTGAGCAGTCGATTTGGTCATGGATCAAGGGCGCGAACGCCGGAGTGGCGCCGGGCCGCTGGAGCCGGGGCCCGGCACGATTGGGTAGTGAAAATTCAAAGAAATCAGCAAATGTGGCCGTCATTATTCAGCCACGCAACATGTCGTCTATAATCTTAACCAGTTTTTGTGCTTTATACTGGTTTAATCGGCACCCCGTTGAAAATCTTGCAGGCAGCTCCATCTAAGTCGGGCTGGTTGATTGCCGTAAAGCGCGCGCTGGCTGTTCAGACACTAGCCAAGGCGACATCTGCATTGATTCTCGCCGCGACTGTCCCCACTTTTACCTTTCTGTAAATTATCCTCATGTCCACACCAAAACACGCTCACGTCCTGATTCTCGGCTCCGGTCCCGCCGGATACAGCGCAGCGGTCTACGCCGCCCGCGCCAATCTCAAACCCGTCCTGATCACGGGCGTGGAACAAGGCGGCCAACTGATGACCACCACCGATGTCGAGAACTGGCCTGGCGATCCGCTCGGCGTGCAAGGTCCGGAACTGATGCAACGCTTGCTGCAGCACGCCGAGCGTTTCAATACCGAAATCATCTTCGACCATATCCACACCACCAAGCTGTCCGAAAAACCGATCCGCCTGATCGGCGACGCCGGCGAATACACGTGCGATTCGCTTATCATCGCCACTGGCGCATCGGCCCAGTACCTTGGCCTGCCCAGCGAAGAAGCGTTCATGGGAAAGGGTGTGTCGGCCTGCGCCACGTGCGACGGTTTTTTCTATCGTGACCAGGAAGTGGCGGTGATCGGCGGCGGCAATACCGCGGTCGAGGAAGCGCTCTATCTGTCCAACATCGCCACGAAAGTGACGCTGGTACACCGGCGCGAGAAGTTCCGTGCCGAACCGATCCTGATCGACCGCATGATGGCCAAGGTTGCCGAAGGCAAGATCGTGCTGAAGCTCAACCATACGCTCGACGAAGTCCTCGGCGACACCAGCGGCGTGACCGGCATGCGTATCAAGTCGACTGCCGACGGCAGCACTACCGACGTGACGCTGCATGGCGTCTTCATCGCCATCGGCCATAAACCCAACACCGGCATCTTCGAAGGCCAGCTGGAAATGAAGAACGGTTACATCGTCACCAAGACCGGCCTCGAAGGCATGGCGACGGCGACCACGGCGCCGGGGGTGTTCGCTGCGGGCGACGTTCAGGATCATGTCTACCGCCAGGCGATTACCAGCTCCGGCACGGGCTGCATGGCCGCGCTGGATGCGCAGCGTTATCTGGAAGGTCTGGCAGACTGATTTCTTTCGCAGTGTGGTGCGCTTACGGCGCGTCACACTATTTCGGCCACTTGCAGCGCGCGTGTTGCCGCTGTCGATCCATTTACCTGTTTGTCCGCTGCCATGAGTGCCCCCATCAAGGACTTTTCCGCCCTGCAGTCACTGCGCAAGGACCTCAAGGCGCAGGAAGAAGCACGTGTGCTTGCTGCCGCTGAAAAAGCAAAACGTGACAAACAAGCCGTCATCGATGCCGACCTGTTTCGCCACAGCATAGGGCAGGTTGCACTGCTGGGCCCAATCAACAAATTGGTTTCGCTGGCACCGCGGCCGTTGCCGATCGCGCGCCAGCATCTGGCCGACGAACAGGCAGCGCTGCACCAATCGCTATCCGACGAATTCACCGTCGAGACTCTGATGGAAACCGATGGCGCGCTCAGCTTCGCCCGTCCCGGCGTCGGCCCCGACGTGCTCAAAAAACTGCGCCGCGGCCATTGGGTGATACAGGCCCAGCTTGATCTGCACGGCTTGCGTACCGAAGAAGCCCGTGAAGCCCTGGCAGAATTCTTGCGCAGCGTCGGCAAGCGCGGCTTGCGATGCATACGTGTGATTCATGGCAAAGGGCTGGGGTCGATCAACAAGGAACCGGTCTTGAAGAACAAGGTCCGCAACTGGCTGATCCAGAAAGATGAAATCATCGCGTTTTGCCAGGCGCGCGCGGCCGATGGTGGTGCCGGCGCGCTGGTGGTGTTGATCCAGGCATAGCGGCGATTGGCTGTTTTGCACAGCCGGCAGTATCATGCGATGTCCCTTTCTCGCGACCGCCGCATGACACTGATCAAATTCATCGAAATTCTTGCCATTCTGGTAGGCGCATTCTCCGGCTTCATCGAAGCGCGCAGCAAGAAGATGGATGTGGTCGGCGTCTTCACGGTAGCCTTCATCACCGCTTTCGGCGGCGGCACGCTGCGTGACATCCTGCTCGACAAACGACCGCTGTTCTGGGTCACGCATCAGGAATATGCCATCCTGATCTTCGTGCTGGCGCTCGGGGCCGCGCCGCTGATACGCACCCTTAAACGAATCGTCTCGGATCGGCTGATCGTGATCGCTGATGCGCTGGGACTGGGTCTTTTTTCAGTGGCGGGTGTAGCGGCCGCGCTCGAAGCGGGTATGCCGATTTTCATTGCCTCGATGATGGGCGTCATAACCGGCATCTTCGGTGGCGTTTTGCGCGATATCGTTTGCAATGAAATACCGATGGTACTGCGCGACGGCAAGCCGTACGCAATTTGTTCCTTCGTTGGCTGCTGGATGTATCTGCTTCTGCAACAGGCAGGAGTATCGGCGGATTTTTCGCTGTGGACGAGCGCCTTGGCGATCAGCGCGCTGCGCCTGATCACATGGGCGAAGAAAATCGAGATACGCTAAGGGACGAAGTTGAAGCCGCTATCGCGCCCCAGCGCTGTAACCTATTCGTCAGACTGCATCCGACCCGGTCTCGCCGGTACGAATCCGGATTACTTGCTCGACCTCGCGCACGAAAATCTTGCCGTCACCGATCTTGCCTGTGCGCGCTGCTTTGATGATGGCGTCGACCGCCTGATCGACGACGCTATCGTCGACCACCGCTTCGATTTTAACCTTCGGCAAAAAATCCACCACGTATTCGGCGCCACGATACAGTTCGGTATGACCTTTCTGACGACCGAACCCTTTGACCTCAGTTACCGTGAGGCCAGTGATCCCGACTTCCGCCAGCGACTCGCGTACTTCATCGAGCTTGAACGGTTTGATAATGGCGGTGATTTGTTTCATGACAGCTCCTTGGATTGATGTGCGGCAGTGCAGCGAATTATGCATGATACGTTGCGAACTCAATACCTGCTCAACGAATACAGCCGCAGCCCGGCTTCCTTACTGGCGTCGGTGCGCCGCAAAACAACGGCGTCTTTTTTGCGTAGAATGAGGTCGGCTGTCCACAGCGCGCCGGCGCACCGTATTCTTTATGAACAGTGTAATCAAAACGAGGCTGAATCTGAATTATCGCACGCGCATCATTTCTTCTCTTTCCGACATCGGTCAGCCTGAATGGGACGCATTGGTCGCAACCCAGGACGATGCCAATCCTTTCCTGTCTTATGCTTTCCTGCACGCGCTGCACGAAGCAGGTTGTGCCGATGCCAAATCGGGCTGGCAGCCGCAGTATCTGACACTGTGGCGCGGCGACGCTCTGCAAGCAGCCATGCCGCTCTACGCCAAGTACCATTCCTATGGCGAGTACGTGTTCGACTGGGCCTGGGCAGATGCCTACCGCAAGAATGGCCTCGACTACTACCCCAAGTTGCTGTCAGCGATTCCGTTTACGCCGGTGTCCGGCAGCAGGCTGATGGCGCGTGACGAAGCGGCGCTGGCGGCCCTGATCATCGCACTGCAGTCAGCACAGCAAAACAGCGATATTTCATCGACCCATGTACTCTATCCGCCGCCAGACCAGGCCGAGGCCCTGAAAAAAGCCGGTTTCATGCTGCGTACCGGCGTCCAGTTTCATTGGCTCAATGCCGGTTACGCTGATTTCGATGCGTTTCTCGACACACTGGAACGCAAGAAACGCAAGAACATCCGCGCCGAGCGCCGCAAGGTGCAACAGGCAGGCGTGACCTTCCGTCACATACGCGGCGCCGATGCCGGCCCTGCCGACTGGCGCTTTTTCAAGCGGTGCTACGACCATACTTATGCGGCGCATTATTCGACGCCTTACCTGAATCTCGATTTTTTCAAGCGCATTGGCGCCTCGATGCCACAGAACATTCTGCTGATCGTGGCCGAACGCGCCGGGCAGCCCATCGCGTCGTCACTGTTGATTCATACTGACAAAGTGTTGTTCGGACGCTACTGGGGCGCAATCGAGGAAATTCCCTGTCTGCATTTCGAAACCGCGTATTACCAACCGCTCGAATTTTGCATTGCCAACGGCATTGCGTGTTTTGAAGGCGGCGCCCAGGGGGAGCACAAAATGGCGCGCGGCTTCCTGCCGCAGCAAACATGGTCCGCACACTGGCTCGCGCATCCCGCTTTTGCCGATGCCATCGAACGCTATCTTGAGCAGGAATCCGCCGGCATCGAGGCCTACATGGATGAACTGAACGAACGCAATCCATTTCGAAGTGTTAAAGAAAGTTAATTGTTTTAAAGTAACCAATGTAAATGCTTGTAAGTATTGCCAGTGCAGGGCATTCTCTCGGAACGATGAAATTAACCTCCGGTTCTTCCGCGATTGCAGCAAGCCATCCCGCCATCAGCCGGATCGGCCGGTTTTTCATCACGCGTGAACTCGGACGTGGCGCGATCGGTACCGTCTACCTCGGCCATGACCCGATCATCGACCGCCATGTGGCCATCAAGACCTTCAGCACCAAGCTCACGCCGGTCGAGAAAAAACAGTACGAACAGCAGTTCATCAATGAAGCCAGAGCCGCAGGCAGGTTGTCGCATCCGCATATCGTGACCATCTACGATGCTTGTAGTGAAGGTGGCATGCCTTACATTGCCATGGAATACCTCAAGGGCGACGAACTTAGCCGGCTGCTCAAGCAGGGCAAGCGATTCACGGCCGTGCAGATCGCGTCGCTGGCCTGGAAAATCGCCGACGCGCTCGATTACGCGCACCGCAACGACGTTATCCACCGCGATATCAAGCCGGCCAATATTTTCATCACCGACGATGACCAGCCGAAACTGGTCGACTTCGGCATTGCCCGCGCGCCCAATCGGCTGGGCGATCCGATGGCGCCGTCCGATGAGCCTTACACCATGTTCCGTAACAATATCCTCGGGACGCCCAACTACATGTCGCCCGAGCAGGCACTGGGCCGCCAAGCCGATGCGCGCAGCGACGTATATTCGCTCGGCGCCGTGATGTACGAAATGGCCACGCAGCGAAAACCCTTTGCCGGCATTGAGATCACCCAGGAAGAACTGTTGCAGATGATCGCCTTCAAGGCACCGGTGGCGCCGCATGAAATCAATCCGGACGTGCCCTACGTGCTTTCCCAGATCATTTTGAAAGCGATGAACAAACGGGCAGAAAAACGCTATGCCAGCGCCGAGGAAATGAGCATGGACATCAAGCGTTTTTTGAGTCGACAACGCCGTGCCAAGACGAAATCCGCGCCCGAAGACACAGTCCCCGCCAAGGCAGACAGCGCGACGCCGCGCGCCATGATATGGATCGCGGCATCAATGGCCACCAGCGCCCTTGCCGTCGGATGCTTCATGTGGCTGCGCGGCGTACCCAAAATGTTTTGATCTTGCACTCTGGCACGCCAATGGCAACCGCGCCGGCTCGCCAGCTTCTTAGCCGTTACCTGATTTCCCGTTAATCGCCGGTGCCCGGCAGGACAGCGCGCCCGATTTTCTGCATCTGGGAACCTGTCAACCCGTGTTAGAAGCGCCGTTCAACAAGCCTTGTCGCTAGTCGGGCGCGCCGAGGCCAAGGTACCTGTCACCGTGTCTGTAACGCCGTCAGCACTTGCGCCTTGAGCATCCTGATCAGCGCCGTTTCGTCGGCCGGCACGCCTTCCGGCGCAGTGCGATTGCGATCAGCATAGAACAGGCCGAACGGTTTCTTGTTAATTACCAGCGGCAGCACGATGAAGCTGCACGCATCCGGCAACAGCGCCCGGTGCCAGCTCGGAATCAGATCATGAATACGCGTGCTGCTGGCGTCGGCGATCATCAGGTCGGCATCGTTTTCCATGGCGAGATGAAACAGGTCGCGCGCCGGCGTGGTGGAAAAGTTGAAGCCGGCCTGACGTCGTGCGCTGTCGTCCCCGAGCGACACGCGGGCCCGAAAATGATTGGTCTTGATGTCTTTGAGGCACACCGTCGAAAAGCGGAAACCCATGCTGCGATGGATTGTCTCCAGCACCAGCATCACCAGGTCGTTGACCTTGCAGCGACCGGACGCCATCACATCCGTCACATCCTGTACACCGGCTAGTAACAGATCGCGTGCATTGATCGGTTTACCGCTCGGATAGCGATGGGTGATCTGCAAATGTCCCGGCTCCGGGCTTCTCATGAATAATTCGGCCGGCAGCCCGGGCACCAGACCGTGGTCACTGGACGGCACATCGAAATCGAGTGCCTGGCTGGCTTTCCGGGAATCTGCGATCAACTCGGCTTCGGATACGGTCGGTCCTGCTACCAGGCCAGCATTCTCGGTCAGGATACGCGTCTCGTCGGCTACCGCAGCCAGAAGTTCGGTCAGCCTGTCGGCATCCAGGTTAAGCGCCGCGCCATAGCGCGTGAGCAAAGCACGACTAGCGACGTCGTGCCCCGGCTCGTTCATGTGCGGTATCAGCGTAGCGGCAGCGGCACTGAATGCGGCGACTTGCTGCAACCATTCCTGACGGGTTTTCGGGGGTCTCAAGATGCCGCCGGGCAGCGGTTTAAGCGCCTGCACGATGGTGTCCGGGATTTGCCATTCGCGCAGTACGGATTCGGCCAGCAATTCGAAACTGCAGCCTAGTACTTGCAGCGACGCCTGCGCCGGCGTGCGCGCGCCGCTTTCGGTCAGCGCCAAAATCTCGCTGTAGAGCCCGTGGTCATGGGCCGCCACCAGAACCCGTCCGATGTTCTTGAATAGCGCCGCCACTGCGGCTTCTTCGGCATCCTTGAAATGGCTGCGTCGCGCCAATTCGCGCCCGACCACGCTGGCGCTCAGCGCCTGCGACAGTTCGGCGCGCAGGCTGGTGGCATGCTTGCCAGACATCCGGTCGACCAGCATCATCGCCAGCGCGCTGGTCTTGACGGTATCGAAACCGAGCAGAAAGATAGCCTTGGAAATGGTCGTGACCGAGGCGCCGGATGCGGTGCGGTAGTGCACCGTGTTCGCAAGGCGCAGTATTTTTTGTGTCAGCGCGACATCGGACAGTACGAAATAGGCGAGATTGCGCACTGCCTCGTCGTCCGACGACGCCAGTTGCACGACGCGTGAGACCGACGTGCCTAAGGTAGGCAGGTCATGATCACTGCTGATCTTGACCAGCAGCCGGTCGCGCGCATCGAGTGCTTCGTCGGTAATATCAATTGGTGCTTCAAAAGCCATTAAAATCCAAACAGGTCAGGGATGCGTGTGGCAGCGGTGCGACAGACAAGTTCGCCTGCGCCCGGCCCAGCAGACTGACGGCACCCGCCGCGTCTCCAATTCATCATGCCGGAATCACTGGCACTTGTCGATAAAACGCCAGACCGGACACATAAATTCACATGTCATCTGAAAGTGTGAAACCTCGCCGGCATTTGCAGCCGCAACATTATGCAAGGCACTTCGCTGCAATCATGGAACAATGCAGGTCGTCCATTTGCGTCCCTCCCCATGAAACCATCCGATATCCTTATTGCCATCCTGGTTGTCATCATTTGGGGCTTCAATTTCGTGGTCATCAAGATTGGCCTGCAGGGGTTGCCGCCGATCTTGTTTACGGCCTTGCGGTTCACGTTTGCAGCCTTGCCGCTGGTGTTTTTCATCAAGCGTCCGGCAGTGCCGTTCCGGCTACTGGCAGGCTACGCCATGTTTCAGTTCGCGTTTCAGTTCACGTTGCTGTTTTCCGGTATGAAGCTGGGCCTGCCGCCGGGGCTGGCGTCACTGGTCATCCAGTTACAAGCGTTCTTTACGATTGGCCTGGCGGTCCTGATCCTCGGCGAGCGGCCGCGGGTGACACAACTGCTGGGTGCGCTGGTGGCCTTGTCGGGTATGGCGCTAGTGGCGATGAACCTCGAAGCAAAAGCCACTTTAATCGGTTTTTTAATGGTGGTCACGGGCGGTTTTTGCTGGGCGGTTGCCAATATTTTTACCAAGAAGATCGGCAAGATCAACCCGCTGGCGCTCGTCGTGTGGGGTTCGCTCATTGCCTCGCCGCCGCTGCTGGCAGCGTCGTTCCTGATCGAAGGACCGGCTGCCTGGGCTGATGCCGCGGCGCATTTTGGCTGGATATCAGCCGGCGCCGTCTTCTTTCAATCCTATCCGAATACCATCGTCGGCTTCGGGATCTGGTCGATCCTGATGCGCAAGTATCCGGCGGCGACCATCGCGCCGTTTACGCTATTGGTGCCGGTCACCGGCATGCTGAGCGCAGCGTTGATTTTGGGTGAACCGCTGCAGTGGTGGAAAATCCTCGCCGGCATACTTGTACTGTCCGGACTAGCCCTGAACCTCTTCGGCGCACGCCTCCTGGCACTGATCGGAAATACGAAAGCAACAGCCAAATAAAAAGCGCACCGCAGTGCGCTTTTCAAAATCTCGAGCAAATCAATAATTCGGCTTGCTGGCAGCTTTGTTGTAAGCCTCGACACCGGCCATGATTTCGGCTTTTGCTTCTTCGGGACCGAACCAGCCTTCGATTTTGACCCACTTGCCTTTTTCAAGATCTTTATAGTGCTCGAAGAAATGCTGGATCTGCTGCAGGCGCAGGTCATTCATGTCTTCCGGCTTTTGCCAGTGGGTGTAGATCGGCAGGATTTTATCAACCGGCACCGCCAGCAGCTTCGCATCGCCGCCCGCTTCATCCGACATTTTCAGTACGCCGATGGTACGGCAACGAATTACGACACCCGGGTACAACGGAAAAGGCGTAATCACCAACACGTCGACCGGGTCGCCATCATCGGCAATCGTGTGTGGAATGTAACCATAATTGCACGGATAATGCATCGCCGTACCCATGAAACGGTCAACGAAAATAGCACCTGATTCCTTGTCGACTTCGTACTTGATCGGATCGGCGTTCATCGGAATTTCAATGATTACATTGAAATCGTTCGGCAAATCGCGACCGGCGGGGACGTTATTGAGGCTCATGGTGATTTCTCGCAAGTGGAATTAATTGGTGCAAATTATAACGGCATTCCTGCCAGGATGGTGCGTCGCAACAAGAACCGGTGGCCGGAAGGGAGCTTGATTATCAAGACTCTGACTGTGCAGCTCTTCAGCCGCGCTTTGTTACAACAGGGTCGCCAGCGCACATTGGCGGTAATGCGAAGCTGCTTCCTGTTCCTGATTGAGCGCTTCGTGCATTTGCGCCAGTTTTAGATGTGATTCGCGCACGAGGGCTGATTCGGTTGCGTCCGACAGCGCCTGCTCCAAGTGACGCTGCGCCTTACCCCATAATTTTTTCTTCAGGCACAGCGTGCCGAGTGTCAACGCCAGTTCGGGATCGGTCGGACGCTGGCGGGTCCATTCCTCGCATCGTTCGATTTGCATCAGCAGCGCTGGTGTGCCGTCGGCAGCGGCGGACTGTCGATAGGCTTGTACCAGACGGTCATCCCATTCCACGGCCAAGGCTTTTTCTACCACCCCACGCGCCTCGTCATGCAGGCCGCGGGCATTGAATGCGTTGGCTGCGCGCACTGCAACGAAGGGGGCCGTGCGGTCCTCGGCCGGAATCGTAGCCCATACGCGACGCAGCGATTCTGCATCATGCGACGGGTCAGACAGCAGATCCTGATACGCCAGCTCGCGCAGCCGGCGTGACAACGCCGGGTGCAGCGCATTGTGCTTGTCGAGCATGCGCACCAGGCGCAGCACCTCGATCCAGTCCTTGGCATACTGATTGGCTTTCAGGGCCCAGCGCAGTGCATGAATGTGGCGCGTGCCGCTGGCATTGAGTTCGCGCACCGCCTGCAATGCCAACTCGGGGTTATGGTCGTCAACCAGCAGTTCGATATGGGTCATCAGCCGCGCTGTCTTCAGGGTCGCGTCATGTTCGATGCTCGACAGCCACAGTTCGCGGCGATCGGCCTGACGCATGCGGTGTGCCGCCCGCGCGCCGATCAATGCGGCAAGACCGATGTTATCGGGTGAATCG
>JACMQD010000426.1 GCA_014377155.1 Herminiimonas sp. | reverse complement strand
GGCATCGTGGTATTGGGCATGATTGCGTGGGCTGCCACAGCGCGCTTCGATCGCGACGGGCAGTTCCTGCATGACCGCCTCGCTGGCACGCGCATCGTGGTGTGGGATCTGGCGCCGCGAAAGCCGAATACCGCCCAGCCTCCGGCCGGATGAAACCCTAAATCTACTTTCTTTCCAGTAAAAACGGCTCAGGCAGCCCGTCGAACAGATTTTTCATGATCAGCGTCTCGCGGCTAACGATTGTGGAAACGAACGCGCGCGGATCACGCATCGCCTTGAAGGCAGAAAATCCTTGGTGTAAAAAGCTATGCAGGTCCGACAGGCCAGCCAACTCGGCCGGGCCGCGCATCATCATCAGCGTCGCACCCAGCAATGGCGTGCGCACCAACTGACAAAGCGAGTCCCCGAGCGATTGCACGTGCGCCAACTGGCGCGCTCGCGCCTCCGGCGTTGTCACGTCGCGGTAAGCGGCGACATAACGCTCTTCGTCGACTGCGTCACCAAGACAGGAGGCCATCGCCGTATCGAGCGATTCGGACATGGCATCGAGAACTATTGCCTCGGTAATGGCCGCCAGAGCCGGCGCTGGCAACAGCCGCTCCATCGTCGGGATGATGCGTTCTATGTCGGTATCGCGTTGTGTCATGTCCTTGATGCCGTACAGGTCGTCGAGAAAAAAACGCGCAGCCGCGTGCGATGAAGGAGCGGCCAGCAGATCGGCATGTGTGCGCGCCATGCGGCGCGACTGAAACAGTTTGACAGCGTCGCGCGCGGCGCGCGCACCGTCGCTCGATCGCGCAATCTGACGCTCGTTTTTCACCGCCTGTAATTCGCGCCGCAACAGCGCCGAAATATCCTGTTTTTTCATTAACATCCCGAATGATAGGAAGGTCACGCAGCTGACTTGCTAAGCGCGAACCGGCGCTTGCAATTATGCCGTCTTACCAGAGACTTAGTGGATACCGCAACTATAGAGGCCGAACTCTAACGCGCCGTGGTCACGCTTGACGGGCTTGCGGTACACTCTAGAAAAACATTCCGAGACCCTATAAATCGTGACCACCACTTCCCGTCGCCGCTTCATCAAGGTCGGTCTTATCGGCACGATTGCGCTGGCCGCCTCGGGCGGATTGTATCGCGCCTTTAAGAGCCCGCAACATTCACAAAAATTCGTCCTGGATGGCGAGGCCGGCGTTGCACTGAACGCGATCGTGGGCACCATGCTCAAGGGTGCGATCGAACCGACCGCAGACGCTGGCCGGGCTGCCGTGTTGCGCGTGCAAGGAGCCATTGCCGGCCTGCCGCTATCGACGCAAAAAGAAATTCAGGACCTGTTCGGCCTGCTGGTGCTGGCGCCCACACGCCGTTTTCTGGTCGGCATTCCCGACGGTTGGGCACAGGCCAAACCGGATGACGTTGCGGCATTTCTGCAAAGCTGGCGCCTGCATCGGGTCGGCATGCTGCAGGGTGCCTACCATGCGTTGCACGACCTGGTCCTCGGCCCTTGGTATGCGGACGAAACGGCCTGGGTATCGATCGGCTATCCCGGCCCGCCGAAGGAACTGAGCTGATATGAATAAACCATTGCAACTGACACCCGCCGCGACCGGACGCGGCAGCCCTATCGCCGACCCGATCCGCGCCGGCCTTGCGGCAGGCTGGAAAGTAATCGACGCCTCGACCCTGACCGATAACCGTATCATCGAAGCCGACGTCGCCATCATCGGCACCGGCGCCGGCGGTGGCGTGACGGCGGAAATCCTGACGCTGGCCGGATTGAACGTGGTGATGATCGAAGAAGGCGCGCTGAAATCCTCGGCCGATTTCAAAATGCGTGAAGCCGATGCCTATCCGGCGTTGTACCAAGAATCGGCCGCGCGCAAGACCGTCGACAAGGCGATCAACATCTTGCAAGGCCGAACCGTCGGTGGATCGACCACCGTGAACTGGACCTCGAGCTTTCGCACACCCGGCAACACGCTGGAGCACTGGCAAAAGCACTTCGCTCTCAAGACTTACAACGCCGAAGCGCTGGCGCCATGGTTTTCGATGATGGAGGCGCGTCTCAACGTCGGCGTTTGGATGGTGCCGCCCAACGAAAACAATGACTTGCTCAAGCGCGGTGCTGCCAAGCTCGGCATCCCGGCGGCCGCCATCCAGCGCAACGTAAAGGGTTGCTGGAACCTCGGTTATTGCGGTATGGG
>JACMQD010000425.1 GCA_014377155.1 Herminiimonas sp. | reverse complement strand
CTGGTTTGGCTTTGCCCACTTATCTTCGTAGCAGCATGATCTTGTGTCGGCTTTAGATCATCGTTAAACCGGCACCCTGCCGGCTCTCGACTTCTGTTCCGGCGGCAAGCTGATGACGCAATACGCATTTCGCCGGCATTCGACCTCGCCATTCAACCAAAGTAATCATGCACGGGCGCGCCATGAAAATCAGTCTTGCCAGTCTCACGTCTTTTTTCCCCGATGCCGTCAGGAAGCTAGTGGCCAAGCCTTCGATGCCGGCGCAATTGGTCTCTGCACCGAAGGTCATGCCTCGCGCCTACCATCATCAGGCAAGCGCGTTACGGCTCATGCAAAAATTCGCGCGCCGACAGGATGTCCATACCAGAACCGGCGAGCAGCTTTCAGAACTCGCGCGGCGCATACAAAAGCCGATGCGGTATGAGCACGTCGCCTATGCCCTTCAACCGGTGGCGATGTCGCCTGCTCGCCAACGTGCGCAGAGGGGCTTATCACAAAAGAGAATTGCGCCAGATGGGACCGGCAGGGGGCAGCGACCCGATACATCGTCGCGACAATGGCAAGAGCTACAGCGTCGACACAAGAAACTGCAAGGGCTCGATCCCGACAAGACGACTGAGCAGCATTGGCAGGAACTACAGCGTCGACACAAGAAGCTACAAGGTCTCGATCCCGACAAGACGACTGAGCAGCATTGGCAGGAACTACAGCGTCGTCACCAGAAACTGAAAGGAATCGATCCCGATAAGACCATCGAGCAGACGCTGGGAGATTTGAATCGGCGATTAGCGCTGCTTCGCGATGCTGGTCCCGACAGGACACGAAAGTAAGGCTGCGCGCCCTGCGCTTGCTGATGCACTTTTTGAACTGCGCGAAACCAGTCCGGTCGCATAGCCAAGCGCATCGTCACGTGTTTAATTGGCGTCTGGTTCGGCGCGCAAAAGCCTGCTCGCTGCATTCGGCCAAGTGATGCGAACGGGCCCAATGTACCGGCCGATTCCTAAAGATCCAGTCGTCCCTCGATCGAATCATCGAGCGTCACGCCGACCGCTGCGCCGATCATCATCTTCACGCCGGCGACCGCATTGCCGTGCTTGGTATCCCAATAGTAGCCACTGGTTGGCGCCACCTTGATCACCGTGATGCGCGGATCATCCACGCCCCCGGTAAACCAGGTCTTGATGACGAATTCCCACAGCTCCTTTATTTTTTCCTTGTCGCGCGAGACCGTCGCCATGCCATCGAGCTGCAGGAAATCAGAATGCGGCGACCCTTGAAAAAACAGCTTGACCGTGTGGTCGGTCGCCAGCTCCTGATTCTTGTGGCTATCATCGGCGCTCAAGAACCACAGGTTGCCGTGTTCATCCACCTTTTGCACGCTCATCGGCCGTGTGCCAAGCGACTCACCGTTTGGCACGGTGCAAAAAAAGCAGGTTTGGGCTTTTTTGACGATTTCCTGAATCTTCTTTACGGCATCCTGATGGTTCAGGTCCTTGTGATTGTCTTCCGGCTGGTTCTTGTTGATCGAATCCATTTATCGGTGCCTCTATCGAATTTGGTACTGCCAGTTTATGTTTATCCAAGTCATCAAAGTATCTTCGACGCCCTGATTGACTGATTGATATGGCAACAACGGTAGCAAATCGTTCACGATTTTCGTCGTAGTACAACGCCGACAACGAAATTTGCTTAAGACAAATTAATGCACAATCATGCGCCACCGTATCGCCGAAATTCGACTCTGACCCCAATATTTCTGCCGCCGAAACTCGACTCTGACCCCAATATTTCCAAAACCGCTGAGCGTGTTTATGGTGTGATATTCGTTTGCAGGAACATCGCCGCAACACCTTGGTCATGGTCGGACAGCATACTGCCACGCCAGACGATTGCATAGCTGGTTTGGCCGTTGGAGAGATACCGAAAAGCCTGCATCCAGTGTCGACTGTTTGCAACGAGCGCCTCGTTGGCACTGCCGGCAAGCATGGTGGTGACGGTCGCCGCCGGAATGGTTCGGCTCGACAGCGACGAGCCCGCCGAGGCAATCACCGTTGCGTTGCCTTGTGCATCGAATGAAAGCGAACCGGGCGGCGATCCGCCACCCTGGCTACCGTCGCGCTGGCAATCCTCGTAGTAAAAAGGAAAGGAGAGATTGGCAAGCGCCGCCGTATTGGACAGTTTGGTCGCTGTCGTCGATATCAGCACGTCCGTCGATTTTCCGAGGGTACCGCCCTGCCCGTTGATAGACATGCACTGCATCGCGACAACGGGCATGTTGCGATCGCTGGCTAGTTGACCGGCATTCAGGCTGTAAATAACCGGCAGATCGTAGTCAACTGCGCCGTTACCGGAAACACGCGGCATGAAAACGATCGTTCTGGAATGCAGGCTCATCGCACTCGTCTGGCCGAGTCCGCGATCGACCAGCGACGTCAACACCGGCTCCAGCGTCGTTTGGTGATAATGGTAGGCCTGGTAGCCATTGGCAATTGCGGTGCCGATCGATTCCGGTGAAATGCCGGTAGTCTGATAATTTTTGGGAATCATCGCCAGAGCAGTGGCGGTATCGGTGGCGGTGATCACCTTGGCGATCGCCATGCCTTGCAAGATCGAGGCGTCTGCGCTGTTGTAATTCAAGCCCTGCTGGATCGCAAAATAGGTCGCCACCATCAGCTTGTTATCGAGCATGTCGGCAACCCAGCCATACGCCACGTCGCCCTTGAACGTATGCGCCGACGCCAGGATGGCGGCGATCAGGGTGCCACGGGTTTGAGTACCGTTATCCAGATTCCTCGACCAGTAATCCAAGCCTTCCTTGTCGGGCGTTTCGCGTCCCAATACATTCTTGTAGATGATCTTGACGAAATCCTCACTGGACATCGTCGCGGCATAACCCGTCAACTCCGCGTACTGCACTGCGGCCGCGTGAAACGAGCGCCCAATCTGCTCGATGCTCTTGCCTGCCTTGACCTGGTCGATCCAGTAGCCCAGGCCTTCCGCTTCCGGAAGTCGATTGAAATACGCGATATAGAGTTCGATCAGCGCGGCCAGGTCCGCCGGCGCAATCGATGCCGCTTTTCCGGAAATCGACGCGGTGATGCTGACATCGGCAAATTGCAGGGATGGCACGTTGAACAGCATGCGCGTGCCGTCACCACCGACACGATCAACCACGTGGAACCCCCCGTCTTTTGCCGTCATCGTGTAATTGCCGCGGTTGCCGGAAAAAATCGTGTGATCGTCGATCAGCG